>VAXX01000296.1 GCA_005885115.1 Actinomycetota bacterium
CGATCCGCCCCCCTCGGGTGTTCCGACGAGGATACGCCGAGGACGGATGACAACGCTTGGGAACCTCGGGTGATATCGGCCTCGGCCGGCCAATCCGGCGCATACAGCAATTGCCGTACCAGTCGTTGTGGGTTCGCCTCGGCGGGCTCGATCAGGATTGCCACGGATCCCCTTCCCCGGGCTCGTTCGTCGGGGAGTGCAACATCCGGGGCAGCGGCGGCATTCCGCCGGATCGGACCGACCGCCCCGGTCCCCGCCGGTGCGCGAAAGCGTGCGGGCGGGGACCGGGTAGGGCCTGGGAGGTGCCCCGTCTGGTGCCGGGTACACCGGCTACAACGAGGGGTCCGCCCAGCCGTGACGGGCCAGCCAGGCCACCACGGCGGCGGCGGTACCGGCCAGGTCACGGCGCAGATCGTGGCCGGCCCCGGGGCGTACGACCACCTCGACCCCGGGCGTCGCCTCCGGTATCCCGAACGGATCGCGGTCACCGTTGACGACCAGCGTCGGCAGCCCGGTCAACAACTCCGGAGCCCGGGACCGGTCCGGCCGGCCCGGTGGATGCAGGGGAAAGGCGAGCGCGAGGATGCCGGTGGCGCCGACCGTACCGGCGGTGCGGCAGGCGACCCGGGCGCCGCTGGAGCGGCCGCCGACGATCAACGGGGTACCGGCGGTGTCAAGCGTGGCGAGGACGGCGGCCCAGGACGCGTCGAGTTCGGCGGCCGGAGCCGGGCTACGGCGACCGCGCACCCGGTAGGGCTGGGTGACGCGGATCACCTCGACCGAGGCGGCCAGCGCGGCGTCGCGTACCGCCCGCAGGTCCGGCGCGTCGACGCCGCCCCCGGCACCGTGGCCGAGGACGAGCAGACTGCGCGCCGGACCTGCCGGTCGATCACGGTGGACCAGGGCCGGGCCGTGCGGTGTGGGTACCTCGGTCAGGAAGCCACCCGATCCACGAGGTCGAGCGTGGTGCGTTGTTTCGGAATCAGTTCGAGCACGGTGCTCTGGTTGTTCGGCACGTCGGTGGCGGTCTCCGTCCGCCACGCGACGAGCATGGCCCGGCGTTCCCGTGGTGTCGTGGCGCCCCACACGCCATGACAGTCACCAGCCTCCAGCGCCCAGGCCAGGCAGGCACCCTGGACCTCGCAGGTCCGGCACAGCGCTACCGCTGTGTCGGCCGGCTCGCTCGGCGCTGGAAAGAACGTCTCCGGGTCGACGGTCTGGCATACCCCACGGGTACGCCAGGCTACGTCGTCCTGCCGCTCGTCAAAGGCCCGGAGAAGTCTCGGATCTTTTCGTGCGGCGGCGACTTCGTGCGGGCGTGGCATTCGCGCCCGAGTCATTCCACCCACCTCCCCCGTGGGTCCGGACTGTTCAGCGACGCGGTGGAATTGATGCATCGCTGCCGGCGTCGTGTTCTACCCCATTCAAGCGCCCTAGGACAAGTGGCCACGTCCAGGGGGCGGAAAGTCCGCGCCGGAAAAAGCGACTCAAGCCATCAAAACAACGTGAGGTCTGTCGGGTGCACGTCAGTCTGGCTACCCGCTGTCACAACCATCGGGGCGGTCAGCCCGGGACCGTCGTTGCGCACATCGCCCACCGCCGGGCCGACCGGGCGGATCTCCAACGAATCGAGGAACTTCATTGAAGGTACGGCCAGCAGACGCGCCGGATCCGCCAGACCGCACAGCCATTCCGCCCACCGTTGCGCAGGCAACAGCAACGGCATGCGGTCGTGTACGGACGCCAAGTCACCAACCGCACCCGTCGTCACGATCGCGCAGGTGAGCAGCCCGGTCGCCGACACCGACCACAGGCCGGCGAAGACCAGCGGTACGGAGTCCGGCGCGGTCAGGAAGTACGCCTGCTTGCCGGTCTCGCCGGCCCGCCACTCGTACCACCCGTCGGCGGGTACCAGGCACCGGCGTTGCCGGAAGGACGGCGCGAAGGCGTTGGAGCTCATCACCGTCTCGGCGCGCGCGTTGATCATCCGTACCCCGACCCGGGCGTCCCGCGCCCACGGCGGTACCAGGCCCCAGCGGGCCACCCGTACCGCCCGGCCACCCGTACCGGTCAGCACCACCGGTACCGGATCGGTGGGCGCGACGTTGTAATCCGGGACCAGGGCACCGCCGGTCTCGTCGAGCGCCTCGAACAGCGCGGCGAGGTCGACGCTGCTGCGCGTGGTCGCGTACCGCCCGCACATGAGATCAAAAGTACCGGGCCGCCGCCATTCCTGTCGGTGGAAGGCGGCAGACTGTACGGGTGCCCAACGCTCCCTCGCCGTGGACCGCACCGAGCGCCACCGGACCGGTGGCCGCGACCGTACGGCTGCCCGGCTCCAAGTCGATGACCGCGCGCGCCCTGGTGCTCAGCGCCCTCGCCACCGGCCCGTCGACCCTGCACCACCCGTTACGGGCCCGGGACACCGAGCTGATGGCCGGCGCGCTGCGCGGGCTGGGCACCTACGCGAGCACCACCAACGACCAGCGCTGGCTGATCCGACCCCGGCCGCTGGTCGGGCCGGCGCACGTGGACGTCGGGCTCGCCGGCACGGTGATGCGCTTCCTGCCGGCCGTCGCCGGCCTCGCCGACGGGCCGGTCACCTTCGACGGCGATCCGCGGGCCCGGGCCCGGCCGCTGGGTCCGCTGGTGTCGGCGCTGCGCGCGGTCGGGGTGGACATCGAGGGCGACGCGCTTCCGTTGACCGTACGGGGCACCGGGCGGGTACCCGGTGGTGAGGTGACCCTGGACGCGTCCGCGTCCAGCCAGTTCGTCTCCGGGCTGCTGCTGGCCGGCGCCGCGTTCGAGCGCGGGATCGTGGTACGGCACGTCGGGCCGCCCGTACCGTCGGCTCCGCATCTGCGGATGACCGTCCAGATGCTGCAGGCGGCCGGTGCGGCGGTCGACGACGCGACCCGCGACGTCTGGGTGGTCGAACCCGGGCGGCTGTCCGGACGGAGCTGGAACATCGAACCGGATCTATCTGGTGCGGCGCC
>VAXX01000297.1 GCA_005885115.1 Actinomycetota bacterium
CGGCCGGCGGTCCCCGGCGCCACCGCGACCGACCTCGCCCAGCACGTCAACGTCTTCTCCGGCACGCTGCCCGGCGGACCGGACTTCGGCACCGGCGGCGGCGCGGAGAACACCTTCCCCGGCGCGGACGTGCCGTTCGGCATGGTGCAGTGGAGCCCGGACACGGTACGGCACCAGCCCGGCGGCTATTACTACCCGGACAGCCGCATCAAGGGCTTCAGCCTGACCCACTTCTCCGGCGCCGGCTGCGACGCCGCGCAGGACCTGCCGTTCATGCCGTTCGTCGGCCAGGTCACCACGTCGCCGGCCACGGACCCGATGCGGTACGTCAGCGGGTTCTCCCATGACCGCGAGGCCGGCGCGCCCGGGTACTACGGTGTGACGCTGGACTCCGGGGCCACCATGGAGCTCACCGCGACCCAGCGCTCCGGGCTGGCCCGGATCACGTACCCGGTCACCAGCCAGGCGACGTTGCTGGTCAACGCGTCCGGCTCGATCAACGGGGTAATTGACGCCCAGGTCGACATCGGTACCAACACGATCAGCGGCTGGGCAACCAGCGGCCACTTCTGCGGCGGCGCCAACGTGTACCGGGTCTACTTCTCGGCCACCTTCGACAAGCCGTTCGCCTCCGTCGGCACCTGGCACAACGACGCGGTCAGCAGCGGCGCCACGTCGGTGCGCTCCGGGCCGGTACGCGGGACGGGAACGGTCAACCCGGCCAAGGCGCACACCGTGGGTACCCGCACCGCCGCTTCGGTGTCCGGGCCGGGCTCCGGCGCGTTCGTCACGTTCGACTCCAGCAACAACCGGACGGTGAACGTACGGGTCGGGCTCTCGTACGTCTCGGTCGCGGGGGCGAGCGCCAATGCCAGGGCGGAACAGGGAAAGAAGACCTTCGACGCGGTGGCAAAGGCGGCCCGGTCGGCGTGGAACGCGCGGCTGGGCGAGATCCAGGTGACCGGTGGTACGCCCGACCAGCTCACCATCCTCTACACGGCGCTGTACCACTGCCTGTTGCAGCCCAACGTGTTCAGCGACAGCAACGGCACCTACATCGGCTTCGACGGCATGACCCATCAGGCCCCGGCCGGCCATGCCCAGTACGCCAACTTCTCCGGCTGGGACGTGTACCGCTCGGAGGTGCAACTGCTGGCGTTGCTCGCCCCGCACGAGGCCGGCGACATCGCGCAGTCCATGTTCAACCAGGCGCACCAGGCCGGTGACGTCTGGGACCGTTGGTCGCAGAACAACGGCTTCTCCGGCGTGATGGTCGGCGACCCGTACCACTCGATCCTCGCCAGCATGTACGCCTTCGGCGCGACCTTCGACGCGGCCGGTGCGCTGGCGTCGATGGTGCACGGCGCGACGACGGTACCGAGCCCGATGGTGTCCTACCTGGAGCGTCCGGGCCTGGCCGACTACCAGAGCCTGGGGTACCTGCCGGGCGACCCGAGCACGACGCTGGAATACACCAGTGCCGACTTCGGCATCGCGGCGCTGGCCGACCGGTTGGGTAACACGGCGGTGCGCCAGCAGTTCATGCGCCGGGCCCAGTTCTGGGAGAACCTGTTCAACCCGGCCAACGGGTACCTCCAGCCCCGCAACCGGGACGGCTCGTTCCCGCCGTTCGACCCGGCGAGCCCGAACAGCTACGTCGAGGGCAACGGCGCGCAGTACACCTGGATGGTGCCGTACGACCTGCGCGGGCTGTTCAACGCGATGGGCGGGGACGCGGCGGTACGGCAGCGGCTGGACACGTTCTTCACCCAACTCAACGCGGGCAACACCAAGCCGTACGCGTTCCTGGGCAACGAACCGTCGCTGGAGACGCCGTGGGAGTACGACTACGTCGGCGCCCCGTACCGGACGCAGGCGGTGGTACGCCAGGCGTTGACGACCCTGTACCGGCCGACCGCCGACGGGTTCGTCGGCAACGACGACCTCGGCGAGATGTCCTCGTGGTACGTGTGGGGCGCGCTGGGCATGTACCCCGAGACGCCGGGCCGGGCCGAACTGGTCCTGGCCAGCCCGCTGTTCCCGCACATCGTGGTGCGGCGGCCGACCGGCCAGACCATCACCATCGACGCGCCGGGCGCCTCGGCGGACACGTTCTCCGTACAGAGCCTGCGGGTCAACGGTACGGCGAGCACGAAGCCGTGGCTGCCGGAGTCGTTCGTGGCCAACGGCGGCACGCTGGACTACACCCTCGGTACGGCGGCGAACCCGGGCTGGGGCGCGGATCCGGCGGACGCTCCCCCGTCGTTCCGCGAGGGCGAGGTACCCGACCGGACCTCGGTCGACCCCGGCCACCTGTCGCTGCCTCCGGGCGGGGCACCGGCGACGGCGCACGTGACGGTGCAGATCATCATCGGCGCGCCGACCACGCTCACCTGGACGGCCGCGCCGGCGGTCGGCATCACGGTCACCCCGGCCGGTGGCACCATCGCGGTACCGGCCACCGGTCCCGCGTCGGCCGACGTCACGGTATCCGTGGCGGCCTCGGTGGCGCCGGGCTTCTACCACGTACCCATAACATTCACCGCCGCTGATGGCAGCACGCCGCCCGCCGCGGCCCTGTCGGTGACCGTCGCCCAGCCGGGCACGCCGTTGTTCTACTTCAACAACGTCGGTATCGGCAACGACAGCGACCCGACCCGGGCCGACTTCGACGGCGACGGGTTCAGCCTCTCGGAGCAGGCCCTCGCGGCGGGCGGCGCACCGCCCGGTGGGCACGTCCCGGTGGGCGGCTTCAGCTTCGCCTGGCCGACCGACCCGGTCGACGAACCCGACAACATCATGGTGGGTGGCGGCGGTCAGACCCTTGACCTGTCCGGTACGCCCGCGTCCGCGACCCGGCTGTCCGTCCTCGGTACCGGCACCAACGGCAACGTGACCGGAACGCTGACCATCACGTACACCGACGGGAGCACCCAGGCCGCGACGATCGGGTTCGGGGACT
>VAXX01000298.1 GCA_005885115.1 Actinomycetota bacterium
TACGTGGGCGGCATCGTCGGCAGCGTCGTCACCCTGGTACCGCCGGTGCTCGTGGCCACCCACGAGGGCGCGCAGGAGGTGGCGTACTTCTACTTCCCGTGGCTGTTCGGCACGTCCTGCATGGCGCTGCTGTGGAACATCACGCTGTCGCTGGTGGTCGAGGCGATCCACGACCTGGCCCGGACCAAGCAGCTGCTCGCCCGCGCGGTGAAGCTGGGGCTGCTGGTGACCGTCGGGGGCGGGCTGGTCCTCGGAGTCTTCGCGCCGTGGATCCTGCGGGTCATCGGACCCGGGTACGCCACCGGCGGCACCGTGTCCCTGCAACTGATCGCGCTCAGCCTGCCGTTCATCGGCGTGAACACCCTGTACGGCGCGCTGTCGCTGATCGACACCCGGACCTGGAAGGTCACCGTCCTCAAGGCGGCCAGCGCGGTCGTCATGGTCGGGCTGGCGATCCCCGCGATGGACCGGTACGGCGTCTCGGGCATGGCCCTGGCGTTCCTCGCCTCGCGGGTGTTCGCCGCGCTCGCCTCGGTACCCCCGTTGGTGCGCTGCTACCGCGAGCTGTCGGCCAACGCCGCCACGGTGGTCCTCAAGCTGGACCGCGAGGCGCTCGGGATGACCGCGGAGACGCAGGTCATCGCGCTCGCGCCGATCCTCGCCCGCGGCCTGAAGCTGGGGCTGCTGGTGACCGTCGGGGGCGGGCTGGTCCTCGGAGTCTTCGCGCCGTGGATCCTGCGGGTCATCGGACCCGGGTACGCCACCGGCGGCACCGTGTCCCTGCAACTGATCGCGCTCAGCCTGCCGTTCATCGGCGTGAACACCCTGTACGGCGCGCTGTCGCTGATCGACACCCGGACCTGGAAGGTCACCGTCCTCAAGGCGGCCAGCGCGGTCGTCATGGTCGGGCTGGCGATCCCCGCGATGGACCGGTACGGCGTCTCGGGCATGGCCCTGGCGTTCCTCGCCTCGCGGGTGTTCGCCGCGCTCGCCTCGGTACCCCCGTTGGTGCGCTGCTACCGCGAGCTGTCGGCCAACGCCGCCACGGTGGTCCTCAAGCTGGACCGCGAGGCGCTCGGGATGACCGCGGAGACGCAGGTCATCGCGCTCGCGCCGATCCTCGCCCGCGGCCTGGCCCGGGCCCCGGAGTTCTCGGCCGGCGGCTCGGCGGTGTACCTCAGCTCGTCGCACCTGGGCACGTTCGTCGCCCCGGATCCGGACGCGGACACTGTTCTGCTGGCCCGACAGCGGGTCCCGTGAGCCGGTTGTCAACTCTGGCGCCGGGTCGGCTGTGGGAGGCGTTGCTGGCCCGACCGGTACCGACCGGCGTCAACGCGGCCCTGGCCTGGACCGGGCTCGGGCTCGGGGTACTCGCCGCGGTGGTGGTACCGCTCCCGGTGGTACCGGTGGCGAAGTTCTTCGTGGTGCTCGCCTTCGCCTGCTTCGGCCCCGGCGCCGCGCTGCTGGCCCACGTCCGGTTGGGCGACGCGGTGGCGGCCTGGGCGATGACGCTGGTACTGAGCCTGTCGCTGTTCGCCCTCGGCGCGGCGGTCATGGTCTGGACGGCGAACTGGCACCCCTACCCGGAGCTGCTCGGGTACGCCGTGGTCGCGGTGCTCTCCTCGACCGCCGCGTTCGCGCCCGCGCTCGCCGGCCGGGCCGGGCTGCCCGACGGACCGACCGCCGGCCCGCTGCCCCGGCAACGGGACCGCCGGCGCGGGGTCTTCTACGAACCGGCCGATACGACGCGGGTGCTGCCGCGGATCCCGGCGCAGCGGCCGGTTGCGGCGGACCTGCGGCCGGAGGAGCGGCCGGCCGAACGCACCGCCGTCATCCCGCGTATCGGGCCGGGCGACGTCGAGTCCACCCAGGTCATCAAGCCGGGGGTACCAGCGGCGGGCGCCGGGCGGCTGGCCCGTGAGCCGGTCCTGTTCCAGCCACCGGCCGGCCGGCCGCTGGACCTGACCCGATGGATACCGCGGATCCGGGAACCCATCCGGGAAACGGTTGCCGAGCCCGCCCCGGTCAGGCAACGCACCGGCGAACCGTGGATCCTCCGGCTGGTATCGGTCGTCTTCGGCCCGGCGTTCCTGGTCTCCAGCGTGCTGTACTGGACCGCCGCGGTGCGGATGTCGAGCGCCGCCAAGGTCGGCGACTACGGGCTGCTCCAGGCCATGCACCCGTACTTCTACGTGGCCCTGGGGTTGTGCGTCTTCGGGTTCCTGGTGGAGATCGCGCGCGGGGCCCGGCGTACCTGGTTGCTCGCCGGGTACGTCGTCGTCCTGATCCTGATCCTGCACGCCACCGTGCCGAGCCTGGTGTACGAGCCGGAGTACGCCTGGACGTACAAGCACATCGGGGTCATCGAGCTGTTCAAGGCGCGCGGCGGCATCGTCAACGTCACCGACATCTATCAGGCGTGGCCGACGTTCTTCGCCACCGTGGCCCAGCTCAGCGCGGTGTCCGGGCTGGGCACCCTGCGCATCGCCGCCTGGGCGCCGGTGTTCTTCGACGCGCTGGACTGCCTGCCGTTGTTCGCGATCGTCCGGTCGCTGACCGACGACCGGCGGCTGCCGTACCTGACCGTCCTCATCTTCAGCTGCCTCAACTGGGTCGCGCAGGACTACCTGTCCCCGCAGGCGTTCACGTACGTCCTGGCCCTGGGTGCGGTGCTCATCATGCTGCGCTGGCTGCGTCGGGTACCGGGACCGATCAGCGTCTGGCCGCGCTGGCTGGCCCGGCTGTGGAAGTGGCTGCACACGGGCCTGGCCGAGGTGCCGTACGTGTCCCGGCGCGCCGAACGGGCCGCGCTGTTCACCCTGTACGTGGTCTACCTGCTGGTGGTCATCTCGCACCAGCTCTCCCCGTACCTGGTCGCGCTGTCCGCGACCGGGCTGGTCGCGCTCGGGCTGGTCAAGTCCTGGCGGATCGTCCCGATCCTGCTCGGCATCTCCGTGGTGTACCTGCTGCCGCACTACGACGTGGTGGACCACTACGGCCTGTTCAACGGCCTCAACATCTTCAGTACGTTCCTGCACGGCACCCAGGGGGTGGCCCCGGACGCCGTCGGCACCGCCGGCCGGGCGCTGTCGGTGAAGCTGGTACAGATCCTCTCGGTCCTGATGTGGGGCCTGTCGGCGTTGACCGTCCTGACCTCGCGGGAACGGCTCGGGCCGGTGGCGGTACCGGCGACCCTGGCGTTCGCCCCGTTCGCGGTGATGTTCGGCCAGGGGTACGGCGGCGAGGCGATCTACCGCGTGTACCTGTTCTCCGTGCCGTGGTGCGCGTACCTGACGGCGGCGGCCCTGGTGAGCATCCAGGGGGCGCACGGGCAGTTGACCTTCGACCGGTTCAGCCGTACCGAGGTCGAGGCGAGCCGGTACGCGTACCTGCACCTGCCCCGGGACGCGGTGCTCATCGCCCCGGCGGGCAACTTCCCGGCCAAGCTGACCGCCACGTACGGGGACCTGGACGCCAACGGGGACCCGCAGAACCTGCTCAACTCGCTGCCCACCGACCGCAGCACCATCACGTCCGACGACCTGGCGGCGGTGGACTCGTTCGCCCAGGGCTACCGGGCGCCCGCGTACGTGATCCTCACGCACAGCATGATCGCGTACGGGCACTACTTCGGGTACTGGCGCGACGGCATGCTGGAGAACCTCAACGCGGCGATGGCGAAGTCACCGGACTGGAAGGTCTTCTACCAGGCCCCGGACGCCGTGGTGTACCAGTACGTCGGCGGTTAGCGCCGCCCGACGTAGGCCGCGAGGTGCTCGCCGGTGAGGGTGGCGCGGCTGGCGACGAGGTCGGCGGGTACGCCCTCGAAGACGATCCGGCCGCCGTCGTGGCCGGCGCCGGGGCCCAGGTCGATGATCCAGTCGGCGTGTGCCATGACCGCCTGGTGGTGCTCGATGACGATGACCGACTTGCCGGCGTCGACCAGCCGGTCGAGCAGGCCGAGCAGTTGCTCGACGTCGGCCAGGTGCAGGCCGGCGGTCGGCTCGTCCAGGACGTACACCCCGCCCTTCTCGCCCATGTGGGTGGCCAGCTTGAGCCGCTGACGCTCGCCGCCGGACAGCGTGGTCAGCGGCTGGCCGAGGCTGAGGTAGCCGAGCCCGACGTCGGCGAGGCGGCCGAGGATGGTGTACGCGGCCGGGGTGCGCGCCGGGCCGGCGCCGAAGAACTCCTCGGCCTCGGTCACCGACATCGCCAGTACCTCGCTGATGTTCCGGCCGCCGAGGTGGTGGTCCAGGACCGCGGCCTGGAACCGTTTCCCCTCGCACTCCTCGCAGGTGGTGGCGACGCCGGCCATCATCGCCAGGTCCGTGTAGATGACCCCGGCGCCGTTGCAGGTCGGGCAGGCGCCCTCGGAGTTGTGGCCGGATTGCTGCGCCGCGAGCCGCGGATGCCGCCCTGGTCGATCGACACCACCCCGTCCCGCCCGGACACCGAGCCCTGGATCAGCGAGCTCTTGCCCGAGCCGGCCACCCCGGTGACCACCACCAGTACGCCGAGGGGGATGTCCACGTCGACGTCGCGCAGGTTGTGGGCGTCGGCGCCGCGTACCTCCAGGACGCCCGACGGCGTGCGGACCGACGGCTTGAGCGCGGCCCGGTCGTCCAGGTGCCGCCCGGTCAGCGTGCCGCTGGCCCGCAGCCCGTCCACGGTGCCCTCGAACACCACCTCGCCACCGGCGGTACCGGCACCGGGCCCGAGGTCCACGACGTGGTCGGCGATCGCGATCACCTCCGGCTTGTGCTCCACGACGAGCACCGTGTTGCCCTTGTCGCGCAGCCGCAGCAGCAGGTCGTTCATCCGCTGGATGTCGTGGGGGTGCAGGCCGATGGTGGGTTCGTCGAAGACGTACGTGACGTCGGTGAGCGAGGAGCCCAGGTGCCGGATCATCTTGGTGCGCTGCGCCTCGCCCCCGGACAGCGTGCCCGAGGGACGGTCGAGGGACAGGTACCCGAGCCCGATCTCGGCGAACGAGTCCAGGAGGTGTTGCAGCCCGGTGAGCAGCGGCGCCACCGAGGGCTCGGCCAGGTCCCGCAGCCAGTCGGCCAGGTCGCTGATCTGCATCGCGCACGCGTCGGCGATGTTGATCCCGCGGATCCGTGACGAGCGGGCCTCCGTGCTCAGCCGGGTGCCGTCGCACTCGGGGCAGGTCATGAACGTCACCGCCCGCTCCACGAAGGCGCGGACGTGCGGCTGGAGCGCGTCGATGTCCTTGGACAGGAAC
>VAXX01000299.1 GCA_005885115.1 Actinomycetota bacterium
CCGAGATGTCCGCCGAGCCGGCGGGCACGCCGGGCGGGCAGTGGCTGCCCAGGTGGCTACCGATCGCGGGCGGCGGCTACGAGCTGTTCGTCGACCTGCGTCCGGGGCCGTCGCACGGCTGTGTGATGAGCTACGACAGTGAGAGCGGTGCCGGTCCCGCGTTGTGGCCCGGCGTCGAGGCGATGCTCGCCGACGTGGCCGAGGGCATGGAGCGGGACCGGTGGGTTGCCGGGTACCGGATCTGGGGGGCCGAGGACGGCCGGATCGAGTGGGACGAAGACGGCCGTGGTGGCTGGTGGAACGGTGACCCGCAGGGGCTGAGGTCGGCGTACGAAACGCTGCTCGCCGAGGCTCGTACGGGCGGGTTCGGCCGGGTACCACCCGGCACGTGGAACGCCGAGCAGATCCTCGCACACGTCGCGCGCACCGACGAGCTGCTCACGGCCGTCGCCGAGGCGGTCCTCGCTGAGGACCCGTCAGGGCCGCTGCCAAATGCGTGGTCCAGAGAAGATTATGCCCGGCTCATCGTGGGCGACGAAGAACTGCGGGTGCTGGCCAGCCAGGCCGCCACCGCCGTGGACCCGGGCAGCGGCCCGCTCGATGAGTGGCCGGCGGCCCGGATATGGGACCTGGCGCAGCGCGACACGCCGCTCGGCACCGCCGTCGCGAGGGTGAGGTACCGGATCGACGAGGCCCGACGCGAGCGGTTCGCGGCCCGAGCGGCCGGCACGATCGCGCGGATCCGCTACGACAACCACGACGGGATGGACACCGCCGCGCTCGGCTCCTACGCCGCTGACCACGGCGGCCTCCCCGGCGTCATCGAGCACGTGGGGACCACCTCGGCGCGCCTGGCGCAGTTGGCGATCGCACTCGCCGACGATCACACCATGGTCAGTACCCACGTCCACCAGGCCGGCGGCGAGGTATCCACGAAGCCGTCGCTGTGGACCGCGCTGATGTCCCACCACGTATCGCGTCACCTGCCCAGGCACGCCCGTCAGCTCCGCGCGCTGCGGGCCGGACCCGTCAGCGACCCAGGGCAGGGTCGCTGAGGCTGGGCCTGCCGTTCTCGAGGTGCCCGGCGAGGGCGCGTACGAAGGACGGGTCCGCGCCCGAGGTGACCGTGAGGTCGTACCAGCCATGCGTACCGGCGGGGACGACGTACTCCCAGCGGCCGCCGGTACCCAGCTTCCGGGTGACCGGACGGGTGTGGCCGTACCCGTCGGTGATGGTCACCTCGGCCGGCGCGCCGCCGTTGGTGACGACCACCTGGAGCACCTCGCTGGCGCCCGGACGGCGCGCGAGGACCTCGAGTCCCGCGGCGGTCGTGCCGCCCGCGAACCGGCGGTAGAAGCCGTTGGGCCCGTGTACCTCGACGTCGTACCCGGGCGCCGCGGCGAACCCGGCGGCCAGCTCGTGGCCGGACCCGACGGTGAACATCTTCGCCCGCATCCCGGCCGCCGCCCGGGCCCGGGTGTGGAAGACCGCGCCGGCGGTGCCGCGGTTGACGAACGTGACGGTCAGTCCCTCGGCGCCGGCGGTGGCGACCGCGTCCAGGTGGTACGGCAGCGGGCGGGCCGGCCGTACGCCCGGCTCCTGCCCGGGTACCCGCTGGACGGCCGGCGGCACCGGGGTGACCCCGGGATGGCGCTGCCGGTCCGGCGGGGCGTACGCCGAGGTGTCCGGGAGCACCGGTACCCGGTCGTCGGTGCGGGCGAAGTCAAACGCGGAGGTGAGGTCGCCGCAGATCGCACGCCGCCACGGCGAGATGTTCGGCTCCAGGACGCCGAACCGCTGCTCCATGAACCGGATGACCGACGTGTGGTCGAGCACCTCCGAGCAGACGTAGCCGCCCGTGCTCCACGGCGACACCACGATCATCGGTACCCGCTGGCCCAGACCGTACGGGCCGGGGACGCCGGTACTCGCCCCGGGCGGTCCGGCCTGGCCGTGGTAGAGCTCCAGCGCGGCGTCGACGGTCGAGGCACCGGCGTCGGGCGTCATCGGGGCGTACGACGGCACGAGGTGGTCGAAGAAGCCGTCGTTCTCGTCGTAGGTGACGAACAACGCCGTGCGGCTCCACACCTTCGGGTCGGCGGTGAGGGCGT
>VAXX01000300.1 GCA_005885115.1 Actinomycetota bacterium
GTGTTACTCACCCGTTCGCCGCTCGAGTACCCCCGAAAGGGCCTTTCCGCTCGACTTGCATGTGTTAAGCACGCCGCCAGCGTTCGTCCTGAGCCAGGATCAAACTCTCCAACAAAAACCTGTCGAAAAAAATGTCCCGGCAACAAAGTTGCCAAAGGAATCAACCCCAACAGCCAAAGCTGCACAGGGGCAAAAAACAAAAACATTTGGCACTGGCTTTTTACAGCACCCTGTTGAGTTCTCAAAGAACAAACACACACCGCTGCCGCCCTCAGCGAGGGCTGACATCCGGGGCAACCACTCCAGCTTACTCGACCGGTATCGGTCTTGTCAAGCTCTTTGTACCACCTTATGCCTTACTGACCGTTCCGCCCGCGCTGGCGCACACCGCCAGAGCGGTGATCGTCAGATTCAGGGGGATTCGCCAAGACCGGCCGGTGCCGCTGCTCACCGCAGCTCAACCCGCCCGGCTCCTTAGCCGGCCCATGTACTCTACACGGTCTACTTCGTGGTTTCAAATCCGTTGCCGGACCAATTTCGGCCACGATGCGGTGCCGCGTCGACTACCTGGGATCTCCCCACGCCTCCGGTGATCCCGGGACGTTCGGGCAGGAGGAAGTTACGCGCTCGGGCACACCGAAGTCAAATCGGCTGCTCGACGTACCATCTCCCGGCGGGGTTGAATGACAGCCATGTCCCAGGACGCCCTGCTCGGCCTGCTGTTCCCGGTGTGGCAGTTGGCGATCGGCACCTGCGTCCTGGCGACTGTGGCCGTCTGCGCGCGGCGGCTGTTGCGGCGCGGTCCACTGACCGGCCGGCTCCCCCACCGGGAGTCGGCGGTTGGACAGGCTCGGCAGCTCGGCGCGGATGGTGGCGAGCCGGTCGAGATCGAGATCGGCGAAGGTCACTCCCACGGTGTCCGCCGCCTGGGCGAGGACCGTACCCCACGGGTCGATGACCATACTGCGGCCGAAGCAGGTACGACCGGGTTCGTGGTCGCCGATCTGGCCGGCGGCCACCACGTAGCACTGGTTCTCGATCGCCCGGGCGCGGAGCAGCACCTCCCAGTGGTCCCGGCCGGTATGCAGCATGAACGCCGCCGGTACGACCAGCACCAGCGCTCCCCCGTGGACGGCCAGTTGCCGGTACAACTCGGGAAAGCGCAGGTCGTAGCAGATGGACAGGCCGACAGGTACGCCGTCGACGGACACCACCGCCGGAGCGTCGCCGGGGGCGACGGTCGCGGACTCGCGGTAGGACACCCGACCGGGGATCTCCACGTCGTACAAGTGGATCTTTCTGTATATCCCCGCGAGCGCCCCCGACCGGTCGAAGACCGCGGACGTGTTGTAGGTGTGTCGCGGGTCCGGTCCCCGCTCGTGGAACGACCCCGCGTGTATCCACATGGACAGCTCGCGGGCCGCCGTGGCGAAGAACCGGCCGTATGTGCCGTCGACCGGCTCGGGCTCGGGCAGCCCGTCGGCCGGGCCGAGGGAGTCGGTGAACTCCGGCAGTACGGCCAGGGCGGCCCCGCCGGCGCTGGGGCTCAGCTCGCGGCCAGGACGAGTGCGGTGGCGGCCAGGCCGAGGCCGGCGAGCTGGGCCGGTCCGACCCGCTCGCGGTCGACGGTGATCGCGAGCAGCACCGTACTGACCGGGTAGAGGGCACCGATCGGCCCGACCACCGCGAGCGGTCCGCGCAGCGCCGCCAGCAGGTACAGCGCGTTGGCCAGCACGTCGAGCGGCCCGGCGAGCAGGGCCCACCGGCGACCGACCGGATCGAGCCGAGGCCAGGTCCGGGTCACCGCGAGCGCCGCGAACCCGGCGGCGAGCGAGACGACCCGTACGCCGACCAGGGGCCACAGCCCCGCCTGCGGGCCGGTCTTGCCGAGCAGCGCGAAGAAGATCCCGAAACACACCCCGGAGGCCAGGGCGAGCGCGATGATCCGCGGGGTGGCCGCCCGCGCCGCGCCGCGGGCCAGGCTGACCAGGCCGATTCCCGCGACGGCGCAGGCGACGCCGATCAGAGCAAGAGCCGAGGGGGTACGGTCGAGGACCAGTCCCACGCCGACCGGTACCAACGCCGTCGTCACCGCGCTGACCGGCGCGAAGATCGCCATGGCACCCTGGGACAGGCCCCGGTAGAGCAGCATTATGCCCACGAAGCCGGCGAGGCCGGCGACCCCTCCGGCCGTGAGCGTGCCAATTCCCGGCGTTCCCCCGCCCAGGAGTACGACACACGCGGCGAGTACCGGCAACCCGGCGATCTGGGACAGTACCGTCACGGCAAGGGTCCGCGAGGTCTGTGCCGCCTTGCCGCCGGCGAAGTCCGCCGAGCCCCACACGGCGGCCGACAGTGCGGCGAGAACGATGGGCAGCACGCTACCGTTGTATCACTAGACTGACTACCGAGGACAATGTGTTGACCGACACAGTCGAGACGGTGACCGGCGCGGTCGCCCAGCACGTACGGGCACTGCGGCTGGGCCGCGGATGGTCGCTGGACGAGCTGTCCGGCCGGTCCGGGGTGAGCAAGGGCATGGTCGTACAGATCGAGGCGGCCCGTACCAACCCCAGCATCGGTACGTTGTGCCGCATCGCCGACGCGTTCGGCGTCACCATCGCGCAGCTCCTCGAACCGGCCGCCGACCGTACCGTCCGGGTGACCCGGGCCGCGGACGCTCCCCTGCTGTGGCGGGGCGGGTACGGCGGCTTCGGCCGGCTGCTCGCCGGGGTCAACGAGCCCGGCGTCGAGCTGTGGGAGTGGCGGCTCTCGCCGCACGACCGGTACGAGACGCCCGAGCACTCACCGGGCACCCGGGAACTGGTACACGTACTGAACGGGGAGCTGACCGTCACGATCGACGGCGCGGAGCACGTGGTCGAGCCGGGCGACACGATCGACTTCCAGTCAGACAAGCCGCACGGCTACCGCAACGACGGCGAGCACCCGGTACGGCTGCTGATGGTGGTGCTCCTCCCCGGTTAGGCCGACTTCTCCTCGCGGTCCCGGCGGGCGCGCCGGCCGACGAACTCGCGCGGGACGATCGTCGGGTTGACGTTCTCGAGGACGACCTCGCGGGTGATCAGAACGCGGGCCGCGTTGGGGTTCGACGGCACCTCGTACATCACCGAGAGCAGGACTTCCTCCATGATCGCGCGCAGACCCCGGGCGCCCGTGCCCCGCAGGTTTGCCTGGTCGGCGATCGCATCCAGCGCGTTGGTCTCGAACTCCAGCTCCACGCCGTCGAGCTCGAACAGCCGCTGGTACTGCTTGACCAGGGCGTTGCGCGGCTCGGTGAGGATGCGGACCAGCGCGTCGCGGTCCAGGCTGCGCACGTTGGTGATCACCGGCAGCCGGCCGATGAACTCCGGGATCAGCCCGAACTTGAGCATGTCCTCGGGCATGACCTGGGCGAAGATGTCGTCCAGCGAGCGGTCGTTGATCGAGCGCAGGTTGGCGCCGAAGCCGAGGCCGCCCTTGCCGACCCGGGCCTCGATGATCCGGTCGAGGCCGGCGAACGCGCCGCCGCAGATGAACAGCACGTTGGTCGTGTCGATCTGGATGAACTCCTGGTGCGGGTGCTTGCGGCCGCCCTGCGGCGGCACGGACGCCGTGGTGCCTTCGAGGATCTTCAGCAGCGCCTGCTGCACGCCTTCACCGGAGACGTCACGCGTGATCGATGGGTTCTCGCTCTTGCGGGCGATCTTGTCGATCTCGTCGATGTAGATGATGCCGGTCTCGGCCTTCTTGACGTCGTAGTCAGCGGCCTGGATCAGCTTCAGCAGGATGTTCTCGACGTCCTCGCCGACATAGCCGGCCTCGGTGAGCGCTGTCGCGTCCGCGATCGCGAACGGGACGTTGAGCATCCGGGCCAGCGTCTGGGCCAGGTGGGTCTTGCCGCAGCCGGTCGGGCCGATCAGCAGGATGTTCGACTTGGCCAACTCCACGCCGGAGTCGCCCGGGCCGGCGCCCTCCGCCTGGATCCGCTTGTAGTGGTTGTAGACCGCGACCGCGAGCGCCTTCTTGGCCTGGTCCTGGCCCACCACGTACTGGTCCAGGAACTCACAGATCTCGATCGGCTTGGGGAGCTCGTCCCACTTGACCTCGTTGGACTCGGCCAGTTCTTCCTCGATGATCTCGTTGCAGAGATCTATGCACTCGTCGCAGATATATACGCCGGGGCCCGCGATGAGCTTCTTGACCTGTTTCTGCGACTTTCCACAGAACGAGCACTTGAGTAGGTCGCCACCGTCGCCGATCCGTGCCACCTACGTTCTCCCTGCGTCTGGCGCCACCCGCCTGGGGTACGCCGTCCAATAGGTCCGAGCTGGAGGACCGAGACTTGCCTGAGTCGACGTTACCCGGTCCGGGGGCGGAGTTGTCGACCCCCGAACCGGGTGTCGCGTTGAGACTAAATAATGACGTTCAGCTTGACGCGGCGACAGCGAGGGACTTCTTGCGGCTGCTGAGCACCTTGTCCACCAGACCGTACTCCTGCGCCTCGTTGGCGGTCAGGAACTTGTCCCGATCGATGTCCCTACGTACCTTTTCGACCGGCTGGTTGGAGTGCCGCGACAGCATCTCCTCCAGCTGGGTACGCATCCGGAGAATCTCCCGCGCCTGGATCTCGATATCCGAACCCTGCGCGTAGCCGCCCTCGGTGGCCGGCTGGTGGATGATGATCCGCGAGTTGGGCAGCGCCATCCGCTTCCCCTGGGTGCCCGCGGCGAGCAGCACGGCAGCGGCGCTGGCCGCCTGGCCGAGGCAGACGGTGCTGATGTCCGGCCGGACGAACTGCATCGTGTCATAGATCGCCGTCATGGCGGTGAACGAGCCACCCGGCGAGTTGATGTACATGGTGATGTCCCGGTCCGGGTCGGCCGACTCGAGCGTGAGCAGCTGCGCCATCACGTCGTTGGCCGACGCGTCGTCGATCTGCACGCCGAGGAAGATGATCCGCTCCTCGAACATCTTGTTGTACGGGTTGGACTCCTTGACCCCGTACGACGTCCGCTCGACGAACGACGGGAGGACATACCGGTTGTAGACGTCCACGAGTTCGTCCTCCTTACTGTCGGGTGCCGGCCCCGGCCACCGCTTGAGCGGCCCGGGTGATCACGTGATCGATGAAGCCGTAGTCCTTCGCCTCCTCGGCGGTGAACCAGCGGTCGCGGTCCGAGTCGGCCTCGATCTGCTCCGGCGGCTGGCCGGTGTGGAAGGAGACCCGCTCCTGGAACATCCGCTTCGTGTAGAGCATCTGCTCGGCCTGGATCGCGATGTCGGCGGCGGTGCCGCCGATGCCGCCGGACGGCTGGTGCATCATGATCCGCGCGTGCGGCAAGGCGTACCGCTTGCCCTTGGTCCCCGCGCAGAGCAGCAGCTGGCCCATTGACGCGGCCATGCCCATCGCCACGGTGGCGACGTCGTTGGTGATGAACTGCATGGTGTCGTAGATCGCCATGCCGCTGTAGACCGAACCGCCGGGCGAGTTGATGTAGAGCCAGATGTCGCGCTCCGGGTCCTCGGCCGCCAGCAGCAGGAGCTGGGCGCAGATCCGGTTGGCCACCTGGTCGGTCACCTCGCTGCCCAGGAAGACGATCCGCTCCTTGAGCAGGCGGTTGTAGACGGTGTCGTCGAGGTTGCCGCCAGCGGGGTCGGCGCCGCGCGCCGTCGGGAGAATCATGTCAGACATGGCAGCCCTTCGCCGTGAAGCTTGTCGTGAAGCAGAAATCATCGGTACCGCCGACCCTAGCCGGTCGACCGAGGCACAAACCCGTCGTACGACGCCTGTTCGCTCAAAGCGCAGGGCCGGCCTACCTCAGTGGTCGTGCTCGTGCTCGTCGGCCTCAGAGCCACCACGCAGGTCCTCCAGCGTGAGTACGGTGCGGGCGGTGTCCTTGATGATGACCCGCTCCAGCACCAGGCCCAGCGCCTTGCCCCGGCGTACGTCGCCGTAGACGGCTGCCGCCATCCCGGCCCGGACCAGCTGGTCGTAGTACTGCTGGGGGGCCAGTCCGGAGCGCTGGGCGCGGTGCACGATCTCGTGGCCGAACTCGTCGTCGGACACCTGTACCTGCTCCTGGTCGGCCAGCGCGTCGAAGACCAACTGGATCTTGACGCCCTCGGTCGCCGCGTCGGCCAGCTCGGCCTCGATGTCCTGCTCGGTCTTGCTCTCGACCGACAGGTACTCCTCCAGCGTCGCCCCGACCAGCTCCAACTCGTCGACCATGGCCTGCTTGCGCTGCTCGACCTCCTCCGCGACGACACCTTCCGGCGCCGGTACGCCGGCCGCCTGGACGATGGCCGCCAGGGCCTTGTCCCGGGCGGCGTAGAGCTGCTCCATCCGCTTGACCTTG
>VAXX01000248.1 GCA_005885115.1 Actinomycetota bacterium
TGGTGCGCGGGAATGGCTTCGTGGCGCGCTTCCGCGACGGCACCGAGTCTTACGCCGCCGGTACCCCCGCGGAGGCGCTCATGGTCGCACGCCGCTTGTATCGACAGTGGCTGATCAGCCGGGCTCCAGCTCGGCCAGTTGGTCGCGCAGCCGCCCGGCGCGGGCAGAGCCCAACGCTGTGAAGATGTCCAGCGCCGCGACGAAATGGCGGCGGGCCTGGCCTGGGTCACCCCGCCCGCGAGCGATCTGGCCGAGCAGGTCGAGGGCTTGCGCCCGTTCATATTCCGAGCCCAACTCGGCCATCCGATGGGCTGCGTCGGCGGCTGGCCCCTCCGCACGGACCAGGTCGCCCAGTCTCGTGTACGCGTCGGCCAACGCGAGGTCCGCGCGCACCTGGTTGTACGGGTCGACCTCGCGCAGGCGGCCGAAGATGCCGGTGGCTTCCTGGAGTACCCCGAGTGCCTCGTCCGGCCTGTCCATTGTAGACAGTACACGGCCGAGGCTGATCAGGCTGAGCCCGGTGCACCGGTCGTCGCGGAGAATCCGGTTGGCCGCGAGGGTCTGGCGCAACAGGTCGGCCGCGTCCTCGATGCGGCCGGACTCGCGGTACAGCGCGGCGAGCGCCTCCTGCGCGTCGACCACCCCACGCGGGTCGTCGGCTTCGAGGAAGAGTTGGATCGCGGTCTCCAGGTGCGCCTCGGCATCGGCGAGGTGGCCAAGCGTGGTCCCGGCCAGCCCGGCGCGTTTGTGCATGTCGGCCTCGGCCCAGGCGTGCGACCAGGCCCGCGCGGCCGCGATACCCCGTTCATCGATCTCCACGCGGTCGGCGTAGTGCTTGGCGGTGAGAAGCAACGGCCACAACACATCCGACAAGTGCCAAGCGAGTTCGTGGTGGCCATGCTCCTGAGCGGCCCGGCCGGCCGCGAGCAGGTTGACCCGCTCCAGTTCTAGCCAGGCTAGTGCCTGCGGACGATCGCTGAACGCCGGCAGGCCGCGCGGTCGGGCCAGCGGTTGGTACGGCAGCCTGCGCCGGTACGGGGTGACGAGCCGGTCGGCCCGGTCGGCACCGAGCCAGTACCACTCAAGGATCGCCAGCCGGGCCGCGTCCCGTACCGGCGGCGGGTCATCGGCTTCACCGGTCTGCTTGGCATGCAGGCGCAGGAGATCGTGGAACCGGAATCGGTCGGTACCCGTCTCGGCGAGCAGGTTCGCCGCGGTCAGGTCGTCAAGCGCCGTGCTCGGCTCCTCGTCCTCGGTAAGGAGTGCGGCGGCCGGCCCGGCGTCGAAGTCCGGCCCGGGGTGGAGCGCGAGGCGGCGGTACAGCAGCGCCGCGGTCGGGTCTAGGGATCCGTACGACCCGTCGAAGACCGCCGCCACTGATACCCCGTCCACAGTGGACAGCCGGGGCAACCGGGTCGTCTCTTCAGCCAGCTCGGCGACCATCCGGGCCGGGCTCAAGCGGGGCCGAGTTGCGAGCCGGCCCGCCGCCACGCGCAGGGCGACCGGGAGACGGCCGCACAGCTCGGCGAGCGCGGCCAGCGCCTCGTGGTCGCCGCTGGTCCGCTCGGCGCCGAGCGGGCGGGCGAGCAGCGCGACGGATTCACCGGCGCTGAGCAGCCCGACCTCGACCAGCAGGGCTCCCTCAGCGACAATGCCTTCAAGGCGGCCGCGGCTGGTGACCACCATCCGGCTCCCGGCCGATGCCGGCCGCAGCACCCGCGCCTGCGCCGGCGACAGCGCGTTGTCGGCAACGACGAGCAGCATCCGGTCAGCCGTGCAGGTCCGGTACAGCGCGACCTGTTCCGCAAGGGTCGCCGGTACATCCTGCGATGGCACGCCGAGCGCGCGCAGAAATCGGCCGAGCACCTCTGCCGGGTCGACGGGCTCACCACCGCTGTATCCGCCAAGGTCGGCGTAGAGCTGTCCGCCTGGAAAGCGCTCGGATACCCGGTGCGCCCACGCCACCGCGACCGCCGTCTTGCCGACGCCGCCCGTACCTGTTACCACCACAACCGGCGGACCGTCGGGGTCAAGGAGGGCGTCCAGCTGCGCCAGTTCGGCGCCCCGCCCGGTGAAGTGCACCGGTACCGGAGGCAGTTGCCGAGGAACGGGCAGGCGCCGCGCCGAGACCCCGTGGATGTGTACGTCCCGGATGCTGCCCGACTGGACGCTGGGCCCGAACACCGTGCCGGACAGCTTGTTGCGGGACTCCGCCGGCGACCGGTCCTGTGTCAATGCCCGCCCCCCTTGCGTATGCCGCTAAAGCGACAGGTCTCCGTGGATGTCCCGCGCCTGGACCACCTTGCTCGCATGGCCACTGAACTGGTTCACGACGCCACCCCGGTCGGCCTGCAACTCCACGGAGGCGGCGCGCCATTGCACCCGCAGCTCCTCGGCAAATCCGGGATCGCGCTGCATCGCCTCGGCGAGTGCCTCGACTAGGCGGACCCGGCGGTCGTCGTCGTCGGGATACGCGAGCGCGCCAGCGAGCACCCCGGTGTCATGGCGCAACCGCTTACGTACCAACGCGAGCAATGCCCGTACGGCGCTGGTGCCGCCGGCGACCAGGGCGTCACTGCACTTCGTGATCAGGGTGGTGGCAACCAACGCCGCAAGGTCCATGACAGCCTCCGCCGGTCCAGCGATCCCATGGATAACTGTACATACATGAGGCAACACGAAAGGTAGCAGCGAAGATCGGATGTGTCACCCAGCGTGGAGCACACAACACGAAGGGCCCAAATATATAACGAGATCGGTCACAACCGTCCATCCAGCTTCCTGGGTAGGTATACGACCCACTAGGTTCAAGATCGCCGCGCGCCCGGGCTGCTACATATCTGGTCCTATCACCGAACATATAGGGAGTTACAGTGTTGCACTTGCTGTGCCACCTGATAGCCCTGCTCTTTTCCGGCACCCTCTACCCGGTGGTCACCGCGGCGATCCTCCAGGCTCTGGCCTGGATGAAGATCTTGTAAGACGCCGACCGCACGCGCCCCGAGCAGCCGCCCGCCGTGGCCGCCCTCGGGGCGCGTCGCATCTGCGGCCGCCGCACTCGGCTGACGCGCCTCGCGGACACCTCGGGCTGAAGGTCCCCGATGGAGTAGACCTCCAGACAGGACAGGTAACCCTCACCATCAACGAGTAACACGATGCCGGCGGGGCTGGCCGTCGCTGAGGTCAGCCGACACAGGCGCGCTGGACAGCGCTGGGGCCGGCAGGGCAGCGCGGTCCACAGCAAGGTCAACGGATGCACGCATGTCGGCTTGCCGCTGTGCACGTTGACCGCCAACCTTGCGCCGGCTCGTAGCGGTTCGCGTGGCCAGGACGGCCGACGGCGCATTGGTGGGTTAGCGAAGCTGGTTGATCAGCCACGGTCAACCACGCCGTCCGTGGACGGCCGGCATGGAGCGATCCAACGCCTCGTACACCCGTCGTCAGTCCCCGGAAATCGTCTCGTTCCATACCCGGATCCTGCCAGGCACAGCCCCGTCACGATGCCGGCCGGCGACGCTAACGCTACCGGCATTTACCAGGCTCAACGCCCGACTGAAGGCCGGGGGCGCCTTCTCACGCCGGTGGGCATTTCGCTGGCTGAGCTGTCGGGTCGGTGACTGTCCGGGCCTGCTCCAGGCCGGTGAGGATCAGGTCCAGCCCGAACTCGTACTCGGCGCCGTAGCTGTACCCCGGCCGCAGCACGTGCTCGCGGGCCAGTTCGGACAGGTAGGGGTACTCGCCGTAGACGTAGCTGTCGATCAGCGAGTACGCGTGCGCGGCCAACTCGATCGAAAGCCCGCACGGCGCAGAATGGCCAGCACCCGGTCGTGGTGTGCCAGGGTCGCGGAACCCGGGGTGGTACGCGAGGCCGGGTTCGTCCTGTGCGCGCGTGCGACCGTCCTGGCCGTGGACAAGACGAACGACCAAACTCCGCTCCGCCCCTGGCCCAACGAAGCTCGCGTGATCCGCACCCTTCACCACCATGACCAGGTTTCCTGATCTGCCGGGGTCCCGGGGGGCGCGGTGGTGTGCACGCGCTCAGAGGTCGAGGGTCTCGACGGTGGTCGTCGCGTGTTCGTGGGTCCGGCAACGGCCGCCGCCAGTGGCGACGCCGCACGATGTACCACGTTTCGTCGGGGCGCCGCAGAGCACGGCAGGATCATGGACGTGGCAGAAGCCGGACGGTCGGGCGGTGATCGGACAGGGGTTGCCGACCTTCGTCTTGGCTCGGCACCGAGCCACATCGCCGGTCGCTGTCACCCGCGGTGCGGCTTGACGGCGTGGCTCCGGCGGCGATGAAACCGAGACGCCGGCGGCCTGCAGGGCCTCCCGCTGGCCGCGAGCTGCAAGCCGGTCGGCGCGTTCGTTCTCCACGTGGCCGGCGTGGCCCTTCACCCAATGCCAGACGACCTCGTCGTGACGGGCGACGGCCGCGTCGAGTTCCCGCCACAGGTCCTCGTTCTTGACCGGCTGGCCCTCCTTCGTACGCCAACCGTTGCGCTTCCAGTTCGCCACCCACGACATGATGCCGTTGCGGACATACGTGCTGTCGGTGTGTAGGTCGACGACCGACGCACGGGTGAGCGCAGTCAGCGCCCGGATGGTGGCGGTGAGCTCCATCCGGTTGTTCGTCGTCGGGATGGATTCACCGCCGCAGAGCTCCTTCTCGACCTCGCCGCAGCGCAGCAGCGCGCCCCAACCGCCGGGCCCCGGGTTGCCGCTGCACGCACCGTCGGTCCAGATCTGCACTCGCGCCGTACCCAGTCCCGCCACCCTGGCAACCTACCGTGACCGTTCGGTCGCCGTCTCCCGCCAGCGCGCCGTTTGGCTCGCGCCTCGTGGATGGCGCTCCCGGAGCTGGCGGCACAGCGATCGCGTCCAGCAGCTGGTTGACTTCACCCAGTCGGTCTCGTCGTCGACGTCCACCCCGATACTCACCGTTCCGCCGTAGTAGGCGAAGACCTTGCCATGAAGCAACACTGGGACCAGTGGGCGGGTATCGCCCCCTCGACCAGCAGCCCCGGCGGCGCTGACCGCCGCACGCATCTGGTTCCCCTCTAGGCCAAGGGATCATGGCAACTTTTGTTCTAGGCTTCTTGGTGGCGGGTCCGGGTTGTGACTTGTCCGAA
>VAXX01000249.1 GCA_005885115.1 Actinomycetota bacterium
ATCCGGTACTACGACGGTCAGGTCGACGATGCTCGGTACGTCGCCACGATGGCGCGGACCGCCGCTTCGCTGGGCGCGGCGATCGTGCCCAGCGCGCGGGTGGTCGGGCTGCTCCGGGACGCCCGCGAGGTCACCGGCGCGGTGGTCCGCGACGAGGAGAGCGGCGCGGAGCTGACGGTGGCGGCCCGCACCGTGGTCGCGGCGACCGGCGTGTGGAGCAACGAGATCTCCGCGATGGTCGGCGCCACCAGACCGGGGCTGCGGGTACGCGCATCCAAGGGCGTGCATCTCGTGGTACCCCGGTCCGCGATCACCGGCGAGGCCGGGCTGATCCTGCGTACCCCGTCCTCGGTCCTGTTCGTCCTGCCGTGGGGCGGACACTGGATCATCGGTACCACCGACACCGACTGGACGCTGGACCGCGCGCACCCGGCCGCGTCCAGCCGCGACATCGCCTACCTGCTGGAGCAGGTCAACCACTGGCTCGACCGACCGGTGTCCACAGTGGACATCGAGGGCGTGTACGCCGGCCTGCGGCCACTGCTGTCCGGCGAGGACGAGGAGACCTCGAAGCTGTCCCGGGAACACGCCGTGGTCGAGCCGATGCTCGGTCTGATGCTGATCGCTGGTGGGAAGTACACGACGTACCGGGTGATGGCCGCCGACGTCATCGACCGGGCGGCCCGGCGGCTCGGTTCGCGGGTACCCCGTTCGCACACCGACGAACTGCCGTTGCTGGGCGCCGACGGGTACCGTCCGATGTGGATGGACAGAGCCGATCTGGCGCGCCGGCACGGGGTCGCCGCCGGTGTGGTCGAGCATCTGCTGGAGCGGTACGGCACGCTGACCCTGGAGGTACTCGACCTGGTCGCCAACCGTCCGGAGCTGGCCCGGCCGGTCGACGGCGCTCCGGAGTATCTGGGCGCCGAGATCGTGTACGCCGCCTCGCACGAAGGCGCGCTGCACCTGGAGGACGCGCTGACCCGGCGTACCCGGATCTCCATCGAGACCGAGCACCGCGGTGCCGTCAGCGCCCGGCACGCCGCCGAGCTGATGGCCTCGGTTCTGGGCTGGGACAAGGCGACCCGGGACCGCGAGGTCGAGCACTACCTCGCCCGGGTGGCCGCCGAGCGGGAATCCCAACGGATGCCCGACGACCTGACCGCCGACGCGGCCCGCCTCGGCGCCCCCGAGGTACGCTCGCCCGCCACGGTCAACTCCGGCTGGCCGGTACCCGGTACCGGTCGGGCCGGGTGAGCCAGGTCGCACCCGCGACGGCGATCGCCACGCCGATCAGCAGGAACAATTGCCACCACGGCCCGAGCATCGAGTAGTCGCTTCGGTTGCGGTGCAACAGAACCGCGTTGTCGAGCGTGACGAAGGCACCGCCGAGCACCCAGGCCCACCACACCAGGGGTGCGGCGGCGTTGCCCGACGCCACGAACAGGATCAGCGGCGGGACCACGGCGCACCACACGGCGAGGACGATGCGCAGGTTCGTACCCTCGGTGGTGTAGATCCCGCTCGCGGCCGCCAGCACGTTGGCGGCGATCACGCTGAGCGGGACGGACACCGCCGCGACGGCCCCGGCGAGAAGCCCGCGGACCAGCCGGGTGGTCCGGCGCCGCCCGCGCGGGGCGCGCAGGACCGCGACGCTCGCGCAGAGCTGCGCGGCGATGGCCGCGAGATCCGCCAGCGCGAGCAGCACCCAGGATCGCAACGGCAACGCCGAGCGGACCTCGCTGTGCAGCAGGATCGCGGGATTCAGCCATTCCCAGGCCAGCAGCCCCACAATGACGCCGCCCCAGCGCGGGTCGCGGGTGGTGAACAGCAGGACCACGGCGATGACGTACGCGAGAATCCCGAGATCGGTGAACCAGTTCCCGGAGAATGAGTCGGTACCGACGACGTAGGAGCCGACCAGGTACAGAACCGCAGCGGCGGTACCGAGCACCGCGGCGATGACGAGCAGGACGCCGAGCCGCTGTCGTGGTCGGGTGGGTTCGGGTACGGGCACCGGCTTCGGTGGCTCGGGCTCCGGCGGCACCACCTCCGGTGCCGCCGCTGGTGCCGCCGGTGGTGCCTCCGTACCGGCGAGGGCCTGCGCCGCCGCATTCCGGACCCGTACGCTGTCGTCGCCGTCGCGCAGTCCGGACAGGGCGCCGTACGCCGAGGCCCGTTGACCGGCCTTGCCTTCCCGCAGCAGTTGCTCCAGCGCGCGTACCGCTTCCAACCGCAGCACCACCCGGTCGCTCGCCAGGTCGTCCAGGATCGCCGCCGGCAGTACGGCCGGCCGGACGCTGCGCGCGACGACGAGGCTGCCCTCCACGCCGAAGCTCCACTTCATCGGCGCCTGGCCGGACGTGTTGTCGCGGACCGACCGGTACGTGTAGTCGTACAGCTCGTCGATACTGATCTCGCCGTCCGCGTCCAGGTCGGCCTCGCCCGTCTCCAGGCCACGGACCAGCGCCCCGGTGAAGGCGGACGGCTGGCCCTGCGCCCGGGTCAGCTCCCCGTCCTCGAAGGAGTACTCGGTGGCGCTGGACGCGGTCAGGACGATCCGCCCGCTGCCCGCCCCGAACTCGTCGGCGATGTGTACCTCGTCGCCGCCCCGTACCCCCACGCCCCGGGCGAACGCGCCGCTGTAGCAGCAGTCCAGGATCAGCATCACCCGGCGGGACTGGCTCTCGGCCAGCAGGTCGTTGACGAAGCTGGCCGGGATGCTGGTCGCGCCGAGGACGGACAGGTCGGTGTCCCGCGCCGCCAGGTGCAGCCGGCCGCGGGTGTCCTTGACACCGTGGCAGGAGAAGTGCAGCAGCAGTACGTCGTCCCGGTCCCGACCGGCGAAGAACGTCGCGATCCGGCGGCGGATCGTCCGTTCGTCGGCGTCGATGAGCGCCTCGGTCTCGAACCCGCCGATCGCGGGGTCGCCGAGTACACGTACCAACGCCTCCGCGTCGTGGCCCGGCGCGCGGAGCTGGGCCAGCGCCGGGTCGTCGTACCGGGCGTTCGCGACGATCAGTGCGCTGCGGGTACCGATCCGGGCCGCGGCCGGTAGCGCCAGCAGCCGCTGTACGAGCACCTCGAGCTCGCCCGGCGACGCCGACACCAGAT
>VAXX01000250.1 GCA_005885115.1 Actinomycetota bacterium
TCTGCTGGCGCAGCGCGACGAGCTGGACGGCGGCCTGGTTGCGGTGCTCGGACGCCTGGGTCCCGACGGTCGACCGGACCTGGCGGAACAGCGGCTGCACCTCGCTCGTGCCGATGCGCCGGACCTCGTCGGCGTCGCCGCGGTCCACGGCGGCGAACAGCCGGTCGGTCGCCTGCAGGTAGCTCGCATGATCGGCCAGCGCACGGTCGACCACGGCACGGTCCGCGGTGTCGCCGTCGCGGGCCCGGGTCAGCGCCGCGACCAGGTCGACGGCCAGCTGTCCGTGCGCCTGCCGTACCTCGGGGCCCGGCTCGGCGAGGTACTCCAGCTCGTAGGACCCCTCGGCCGCGACGGCCCGGGCGGCCTCCTGGTAGTCGTCGGACAGCTGGCCGGCCGCCGCGACGGTCCGGGCCGCCCGTGCGGTGGCCTCGGCTGACCACAGCCCGAACGCGCCCACCCCGAACACCACGAGCACCAGCCCGACCGCGGCCCATCGGCTCCACCGGGCGTGCGTACCGACCGCGCCCCGGCGCGCCTGGTCGGTGCTCGAAGCGGTCACACCGCTCCCTACTCCGTGGCGTTCCAGATCGACATCGACCCCATCGGCCGGTCCACCGGCGACCTGAGCGCTAACCTGACCCATGCCCGTACGCCTGGGACTCGTCGGGGCCGGCGAGGTCGGCCGCCGGCACGCCGAGGCGGCCGGACGCGTCGCCGGGCTGCGCCTGGCCGCCGTCACCGACACCGACCCGGACCGCGCCCGTACGCTGGCGCAGGCGGCGGGCGCGCGACCGGTACCCGACTACGACGCCCTGCTCGAGACCACGGTCGTGTGCGCACGCGGCCGGCGGCACGTCGACCCGTCCGGCGCCACCGTCGTCGACGCGGACGGCCGGGACCGCCGCGTGATCGAGGTCGACCCTGCGGGCGCGTACCAGGACTCGTTCGTCCGGCAGTACGAGGCGCTGCGGCGCACCCTGCGCGACGGCGTACCCCCGGAGGTGACGCCCGCCGAAGGGCGCACCGCGGTGGCGACCATGTGCGCGCTGTACGCCTCGGCGGCGGCCGGCGGTACCCGGATGGAGGTAGCGTGACCACGGTGAACGCTGATGTCTGCGTCGTCGGCGGCGGACCGGCGGGCGTCGTCCTCGGCCTGCTGCTGGCCCGGGGCGGGGTGTCCGCGACCGTGCTGGAGAAGCACGAGAGCTTCCTGCGCGACTTCCGCGGGGACACCGTGCACCCGTCGACCCTGGACGTCCTGGACGAGCTCGGGCTGGGCGAGGCGGCACAGAAGCTGCCGCACCGCAAGGTGTCCGGGCTCCGGGCCACCTTCGCCGACGGTACGTTCCAGGTCGCCGACTTCCGCCGGCTGCGGATCGCCCACCCGTACCTGATGTTCGTACCGCAGTGGGACTTCCTGGAACTGGTCGCCGAGCAGGCCGCGAAGCATCCGGGCTTCACGCTGCTGCGCTCGCACGAGGTGGTGGACCTGCTGCGGGACGGCACCGGCCGGGTCGCCGGCGTCCGGGCAGCCGGGCCGGACGGGTCGGTGGAGGTACGTGCCCGGTTGACCGTCGGCACCGACGGCCGGCACTCGACGGTACGGGAGCGGCTGGGCTGGCCGGTGCGCGAGTACGGCGCGCCGATGGACGTACTGTGGTTCCGGCTGCCCCGCCGGCCCGACGACCCGGAAGGGCTGGACTTCCGGGTCAGCGCCGGCCGGCTGATGATCGGCATCGACCGTGGTGACTACTGGCAGCTCGCGTACGTGATCCCGAAGGGCGGGTACGACGCCGTACGGGCGGCCGGCCTGCCCGCCTTCCGGGACAGCGTGGCCGCCCTGGCCCCGCTGCTCGCGGACCGGGTCGGCGAGGTCACCGACTGGGACGCGGTGAAGACGCTGACCGTGCAGCTCAACCGGCTACGCCGCTGGCACGGGCCCGGCGTCCTGCTGATCGGCGACGCGGCGCACGCGATGTCCCCGGTCGGCGGCGTCGGGATCAACCTCGCCGTCCAGGACGCGGTGGCCACCGCCCGGCTGCTCGCCCCGGCCCTCAAGGACGGCACGTTGCGGGACGCCGACCTGGACCGGGTACGCCGCCGCCGGCGCTACCCGACAGCCGGTACCCAGTTCGGCCAGCGGGTGATCCAGCGCGCCCTGATCGGCCGGGTGCTGGCCGCCGACCCCCCGAGCACGTTGGCTGAGGGCCCCTCGTTGGTCCGGGACCGGACCACGTCCACGACGTGCGCCACGGCCTCGTCCAGGGGTACGCCGTTGCGTTGCGACCCGTCCCGGTAGCGGAAGGACACCGTACCGGCGGACACGTCGTCGTCACCGGCGATCGCCATGAACGGGATCTTCTGCTGCTGGGCCGTGCGGATCTTCTTCTGCATCCGGTCGTCGGACTCGTCCACCTCAGCCCGGATCCCCCGCTCGCGCAGCCGGGCCACGAAGGAGGCCAGGTACGGCGCGTGGTCGTCGCGGATCGGGATGCCGACCAGCTGTACCGGGGCCAGCCAGGCCGGGAACGCCCCGGCGTAGTGCTCGGTGAGCACGCCGAAGAAGCGCTCGATCGAACCGAACAGCGCCCGATGGATCATGATCGGCCGCTGCCGGGTACCGTCGGCCGCCTGGTACTCCAGGCCGAAGCGCTCCGGCAGCATGAAGTCGAGCTGGATGGTGGACATCTGCCAGGTCCGGCCGATGGCGTCGCGGGCCTGCACGCTGATCTTCGGCCCGTAGAACGCCGCGCCTCCGGGGTCGGGCACGAGTTCCAGGCCCGAGTCGAGCGCGGCCTGCCGCAGCGTCTCGGTGGCGACCTCCCACATCTCGTCCGAGCCTATGTACTTGTCCGGGTTCCTGGTGGACAGCTCCAGGTAGAAGTCGTCCAGGCCGTAGTCCTTGAGCAGGTCCAGCACGAACCGCAGGAGGGACCGCAGTTCGTCGGCGACCTGGTCGGGGGTACAGAAGATGTGCGCGTCGTCCTGGGTCATGCCGCGGACCCGGGTCAGGCCGTGCACCACGCCGGACTTCTCGTACCGGTAGACGGTGCCGAACTCGAACAGCCGAAGCGGAAGCTCCCGGTAGGACCGCCCGCGGGACCGGAAGATCAGGTCGTGCATCGGGCAGTTCATCGGCTTGAGGTAGTAGTTGGCGCCCTCGACCTCCATCGGCGGAAACATGCCGTCGGCGTACCAGTCCAGGTGCCCGGACACCTCGTACAGGTGGCCCTTGGTGATGTGCGGGGTGTTGACGAAGGAGTACCCCTCCTCGGCGTGGCGCTGCCGGGAGTAGTTCTCCATCTCCATCCGGATGATGCCGCCCTTGGGGTGGAACACCGGCAGCCCGGAGCCCAGCTCGTCGGGGAAGCTGAACAGGTCCAGCTCCGCGCCCAGCTTGCGGTGGTCGCGCCGGGCCGCCTCCTCCAGCAGCTTCAGGTAGTCCTTCAACTGGTCCCGGGTGGGCCAGGCGGTGCCGTACACCCGCTGCAGTTGGGGGTTCTTCTCCGAGCCCCGCCAGTACGCCGCGGCGGTGCGCATCAGCTTGACCGCCCGCGGGTCGATGTTGCGGGTCGAGGGCAGGTGCGGGCCCCGGCACAGGTCGCCCCAGCAGCGCTCGCCGGTCTTCGCGTCGAGGTTGTCGTAGATGGTCAGTTCGCCGCCGCCGACCTCCATCACCTCGGCGTCGTCGACGTCGCCCTTGACGTCCACCAGTTCCAGCTTGTACGGCTCGCCCGCCAGCTCGGTCCTGGCCTGGTCGAGGGAGTCGAAGCGGCGCCGCCGGAACACCTGCCCGGACTTGACGATCTCCTGCATCCGCCTCTCGAGCTTGTCCAGGTCCTCCGGCTGGAACGGCCGGGCCACGTCGAAGTCGTAGTAGAACCCGTTGTCGATAGGCGGCCCGATCCCGAGCTTGGCCTCGGGAAACACGTCCTGTACCGCCTGCGCGAGGACGTGCGCGGTGGAGTGCCGCAGGACGTTCAGGCCGTCCGGCGAGTCGATGGGCACCGGCTCGACCGCGGTGTCCTCCCCGGGTACCCAGGACAGGTCGCGGAGGCGGCCGGCGGGGTCGCGTACCACCACCACCGCCCTGGGGCCCGCGGCCGGAAGCCCGGCCGCGGCGATCGCGTCCGCGGCCGTCGTCCCGGCGGCGACGACGACGGAGTCGACCGCGACGGGCTGGGCTGATGCGGACACGGTGCGCTCCTTTGAATGTTCGTGGGTGACCTGACGATGCTAGCCGGCGGACCGAGGTCCCCACGCACGGCGCCTCGCCGGTATGGTCGTGCCCGATGAAGGTTCTGATCACCGGCGGCGCCGGATACATCGGCAGTACGGTGGCCTCCGCGTGCCTGGACCGCGGCGTCGTCCCGGTGATCCTAGACGACCTGAGCACCGGGCGCCGGGAGTTTGTGGAGGGCCGGCTGTTCTACGCCGGCGACATCGCCGACGCCCCACTGCTCGACCGGATCTTCGCCGAGCACCCGGACATCGAGGCGACCATCCACTGCGCCGCCCGGATCGTGGTGCCCGAGTCGGTACGCGACCCGATCGGGTACTACCGCGCCAACGTGGCCAAGACGGTCGAGTTCGTCGAGCACCTGCTGCGCAACGGATGCCACCGGTTGATCTTCAGCTCGTCGGCCGCGATGTACGCGCCCACCGAGCGGGGCTGGGTCGACGAGCGCTCCCCGCTCGCGCCGAGCAGCCCGTACGCGCGCACCAAGGCGATCCTGGAGATGGCCCTGGAGGACTTCACCCGGGCGTACGACCTGCGGGTCCTGTCGTTGCGCTACTTCAACCCGATCGGGGCCGACCCGCTGCTGCGTACCGGCCTGCAGAACCCGAACCCGACGCACGTGCTCGGCAAGCTGATCGAGGCGCACGCGACCGGTACCCCGTTCCGGCTCACCGGGGTGCGCTGGGACACCCGGGACGGCAGCGCGATCCGGGACTACATCCACGTGTGGGACCTGGCCGAGGCGCACGTCGCCGGGCTGCTCGCCTTCGACCGGGTACTCCCGGCGGACCGACCCGAACGGTACGAGGTGGTCAACGTCGGTACCGGTCGGGGCACGACGGTGCGCGAGCTGGTGGCGGCGTTCCAGGAGGTCGTCGGGCGGGAACTGA
>VAXX01000251.1 GCA_005885115.1 Actinomycetota bacterium
GACGTTGGCCACCAGGTAGGTGCGGGCACTGCCGAAGTGGCGGGCCGCGCGCGAGGCGAGTGCGGCGCCGAGGATGCCGCCGAGGCTGCCCACGCCGATCACGAAGCCCGCGGTTGCTGGCGTGGCGCCGTCGGTGCGTACCAGGAAGACGACGCGCAGTGCGGTGATGCCCAGCATCGCGAAGTTGGTTACCGCCGCCACCACCAACATGGCCCGTAGAAGGGGTCCATGCATGATGAACGCGATGCCCTCGGCTATCTGGCGCAGCATGCCCGGGCGGCCGCTTGCCGAAGGGTGCGACTCCGGCGCGGGCCGCAGGCCGAGCAGACAAGCCGCCGACACCAGGAAGGTGAAGGAGTCGATGAGGATCCCGGTGACCGCGCCGGCCGCCTGGGCCAGCAGTCCGCCGAGCGCTGGCCCGAGGACCAGGGCGACCGACGCGCTGGTCTGAAGCTTGGCGTTGCCTTCCAGGAGGTCGCGCGCGGAGACGAGATGGGGCAGGAAGGCGTTGAACGCCACGTTGAAGAAGATGCCGGCGGTGCCAACGAGCAGCGCGGCCACCAGCAGCATGGTCATGGTCAGTACGTGGGTCCAGGCCGCGATCGGGATGATGACCAGTACCACCGCCGAAACGAGGTCGGCGATCAAGAGTGTGCGTCGGCGCGGCCACCGGTCGATCAAGACACCGGCCGGAAGCCCGATCAGCAGCCACGGCAGCCAGGTGGCGGCCGTGAGTAGGGCGACCATGGCCGCACCGGCGTGCAGGGTCGAGACGGCCACCAGCGGTAGCGCCACGGTCGTGATCGCGGAGCCGACTGCGCTGGTGGACTCCCCGATCCACAGCAGGGCGAAGTTCCGCGTCCGCAGCAGCCCGCCCACAGGCCCATGCCGCGGTGCGAGTCGGCTCTCGTCCGCGGCCACCCCGTCTGCGCTCATGCGGATCGTCCTCTCGAAGGTCGCATCACAACCGGCTCGACCCCTCGCCACGGCGGGCAGAATCGCCGGTCTACCTCAATGCCAAGTGACGGCTGCGGCGGAGCGCGATGACGGCCACGTCGTCGGTCGCCGGCTTGTGGTGCAGCACGGCGGTGGCCCGGGCACACAGTTCGTCGGCGGTATCGGCACGGAGCGACGCGACCAGCTCCGCGATGCCTTCCGGGAGCGGCCGGTCGCGCCGCTCGACCAGCCCGTCGGTGTAGAGGAGCAGACCTTCGGGCAGGGCGGCCTCGGTGGTCCGCCGCGGCGCGTTGGGGTAGGCGCCGAGCGGCAGGTCCGCAGGCGTGGCGAGCACTCGGGCGCCGTCCGCCTCGATCAGGATGGGCGGCAGGTGGCCGGCCATCGAGACGGTCAGGGTGGTACCGGTCGGGTCGATCACGGCGTACGCGGCGGTGGCCATCGCGCCGGGTTCGAAGAACTGGATCTTGCGGTCGAGTCGGGTCAGTACGTCGGCCGGGTCGGTCGTCTCCAGGGCGTACGCGCGCAGGGCGCTGCGGATGCGGCCCATGACCACCGCGGCGCGCAGGCCGTTGCCGACCACGTCGCCGATGACCACTCCGATGTGCCCGCTGGGCAGGACGAACAGGTCGTACCAGTCGCCGCCGACACCCACCTCGGCACCGGGTACGTACCGGGCGGCGACGTCGAACCCGGGTACGTGCGGCGCCCGGGCCGGCAGGAGGCTGCGCTGCAGCGCGACGGTCGTCTGCCGTTCCAGCCGGGACTGACGTGCCTGGGCGGCCATCCCGGCCCGGTCGGCGACCAGGCGCAGCAGGTCGATGTCGCCCACGCTGAACCGCCGCGGTACCCGGCTGCCGACGTGCAGGACGCCGAGGATCTGCCCGGCCGCTGTGATCGGCACGCCCGCCATGACCGCGAGGTGCTCGTCGATGAGGCTCTGGTTGACGACCGGGCTGTGGTCCACGTGGTCGATGATCAACGGCTCACCCGTCGCGGCGATCTTGCCCGCGAATCCTTCCCCGACCGGGATGCGGATCCCTTGCCGTACCTCCTCCTCCAGGCCGCTCGCCGCGACCGCCACCAGCTCCCGCCCCGACGAGTCGAGGAGCAGGATGGCGGCAGTGTCCGTACCCATCAGTTCGCGGGTACGCAGGGTCAGCTCGGCGAGCAGTTCGTCGACGTCGAGCTGGGCCAGCCCGGCGTCAGTGACCGCGAGCAGCCGGCGTAGCTGTTCGTAATCCTGCGCGGTGACGGCCTCGGTCACCACCGTCGCCATCCCGCCGGTGTCAGCGGCGTCGCGGTCGGTGCGGTCATGTCGGGGTGGGCTGGCTGGCATCGGAGTCGCCGCTCAGATGTTCCCACACCCCGGTCAGTTCCAGGACCTGCCGGGCGATGCCGTGTGCGCCGGTGACCCGGAAGGCCACGCCCCGCTCGTCGGCGCCACGGCGGCCCAGCAGGAGCGAGGAGATCCCGGACGAGTCCAGGAAATCGACCTCGGACAGGTCGACCTGGACCAGCTCCAGCCCCGTCGTCGTGACCGCCCGGCGGATCGCGCCCTCCAGGGCGGGAGCGCTGGTGACATCGATATCCCCCGATACCACGAGGACCACGGCCGCGCCGTCGCGGCGGCTGGCCACAGATACCTGCACTCCTACCCTCCCTGGTCGACCCCGACCTCGACTGTAGCCGCATCGGTGCTCGGCAGCCCGGCAAGGCGGCCCGTGCAGCCGGACAGCTAACCCGGGCCGGCGCCGAGGAACAGCGTGCCGATGTCCGGGCGGGCCGCCACCTCGGCGGCCGGGCCGGCGACCGCGACGGTACCGGCGACCAGGACGTACGCGTGGTGGGCGACCGCGAGCGCCTGCCGTACCCGCTGCTCGACCAGCAGGACGGCCGCGCCCTGGGCGGCGAGCGCCGGTACCGTCCCGGTGAGCAGTTCGGCGCTCGCCGCCGGGGACAGTCCCGCGGACGGCTCGTCCAGCAGCACGGCGCTGGGCCGGCCCAGCAGCGTACGGGCGACGGCGAGCATCCGGCGCTCGCCGCCGCTCAGGTCGCCGGCCACGGTCGAGCGCCGGCGGGCCAGCGCCGGGAAGCGGGCCAGGATCCGGTCGACCTCGGCCCGTACCTCGCGGCGGCGCAGCAGGTACCCGCCGATCTCCAGGTTCTCCCGGACGGTCAGCGACCGGAAGTCGAGGGTCACCTCGCCCGCACGTACCGCGATGGCACCGGCGACGGCCTTGAGCAGCGTGCTCTTGCCCGAGCCGTTGGGACCGACGACGGCGGCGATCTGGCCGGCCGGTACCGTCGCGGACACCCCGCGTACCACCAGATTTGCCCCGTAGCCCGCGCGCACGTCGGCCAGGACGAGGCCCCGGTCATCGCCGCGGTCAGCCGGCGAGGTAGGCATCGACCACCTCCGCGTTGCCCCGCAGCGCCGTCAGGTGCCCCTCGGCCAGGACCCGCCCCTGCGCCATTACGACCACCGGGTCGCACAGCCGCTCCACCAGCGCCAGGTCGTGCTCGATCAGCAGCATCGTCAGGCCCTGCGCCCGCAACCGCGCCAGGTGGTCGGCCAGGCGGGTCGCGAGGGCGGGGCTGACCCCGGCCATCGGCTCGTCCAGCAGGAGCAGCCGGGGCCGGGCCATCAGCGCCCGGGCCAGCTCCACCAGGCGCTTCTGCCCGCCGCTGAGCTCGCCGGCGTACGCGTGCTGGTGCGCGACCAGGTCGACGTCGGCGAGCAGGTCGCGGGCCCGGTCCACCAGCTGCGCCTCGGTGCGCCGCCAGCTCCAGCGGCCCAGCAGCGCCCGCCGCAGCGACTCGCCGGGCCACGGCGGCGCGCCGACCAGGAGGTTCTCCAGAACCGTCAGGCCCGGAAAGAGGTTCGGGGTCTGGAAGGTACGGATGATTCCGTGCCGGGCGGTGACGTGCGGCGGCCGGCCCTGGATCGGCCGGCCGTCGAACCGTACCTCGCCGCGGTCCGGGCGTACCTGGCCGCTGATCAGGTTGACGACGGTGGACTTGCCGGCGCCGTTGGGCCCGATCAGGCCGGTGATCGTCCCGGCGCGGACCTGGAACGTGGCCCCCGCGACGGCCTGAACGCCGCCGTAGGCCCGGTACAGGTCGACCGCCTCCAGCAGGCTCATGACCGCCGGCGCCGTTCCGGTGCCAGGCCGCGCGGTCGCCACCACAGGAACGCCAGCAGGACCAGGCCCATGACGACCCAGTCCAGCGACGCGGTGAGACCCGGGTAGCCGATCTCCGGCAGGAACCGGGTGCCCTCGATGATCAGGATCGGTACCAGCAGCGCGCCGACGACGCCGCCGAGCAGGTTCCCGCTCCCGCCGACGACGACCGCGGTGAAGATCAGGAACGTCTCGGGATACGTCCAGCTACCCGGCGCCCACGCGCCGACGTACTGCACGAGCAGGCCGCCGCTGAGCCCGGCCAGGCCGCCGCCGAGGACGAAGGCGACGGTCCGGGTCCGGTCGGCGCGACGCCCGAGGGCCCCGGCCGCCGTCTCGCTGTCGCGCACCGCGCGCAGCACCCGGCCGAACGGCGAGCCGGTCACCCCGCGCATCACCAGGAAGACCAGGCCGCAGGCCAGCGCGGTCAGCCCGGCATAACACCACTGGTACGCGACCCGGGACAGGCCCAGGGCGTCCGCCAGCGGCGCGGGGATGAACGACAGCCCGGTCACCCCGTTGAACAAGGGGGTACGCGCGCGGACGTACCCGGTCGCGATCAGCGACAGGACCAGCATCGCGAGGGCCTGGTAGTCCCCGCGCAGCCGGCGCAGCCCGATGAGTGCCACCGGTACGGCCAGCAGCCCGCCCGCCACCGCCGCCCCGAGCAGGGGCAGCGGGAACGGCAGGTCGAAGCCGCCGACGTAGGTCTGCCCGGCCTGGTAGAAGCTCGCCGGTTTCAGTGCCAGCACCGCAGCGGTGTACGCCCCGGCGGCCTGGAACATCACGTACGCGAAGTTGTAGATGCCGGCGATGCCGTACTGGAGGTCCAGGCCCCATACCGCGATGACGTTGATGAACAGCATCACCAGCACGCCGCTGGCGTAGAACTGCAACGCCTCACTCATCGGGCCGGGCCGCTCAGCGGACCAGTTGCCGGCGGTCGGCGTACTCGGCGAAGATGCCCTGCGGGCGCAGCGCCAGCACGACGACCAGGACGCACCACGCGATGACGTCACCGCGGCCGCGACGATCGTCACGAACAGGCTCCCGCCGATGGAGGCGTCGAAGGAGCCGGTACCCAGGCCGAGGAACACGCCGCAGATCCCGCACAGCGCCCCGGAGACCAGCCAGGCCACGGTGCGTACCCGCTCCGCCGACACCCCGCAGCCCCGGCACAGCTCCACGTCGTCCGCGGTGGCCCGCATCGCCAGCCCCAACCGGGTGTACCGCAGCAGCAGGTGCACCGCGAGCATGACGACCGCGGCGCAGCCGATGATGACCAGTTGCAGGTCGCTCATCACCACCGCGCCCAGGTGGTACTGCCGGCTGTGCGCCACCGTGTAGCTGCGCGTCGTCGGGCCCTGGATGCCCTCCAGCGTGTACTGGATGACCAGGCCCAGCGCGATGGTCACCATGGCCATCCCGAACAGCGTCGTACCCCGCCGGACGTACGCCTGGATGACGTACCGGCCCAGCAGCCAGGACAGCAGCGCCCCCCAGGCGCCGCCGACCACGATCGCGGGCAGGATCGCCACGTCCCCCCGGGCCGCCGCGTGATGGACGAAGATCGCCGAGGTGAGGATCGCCCCGTATTTCGGCGAGGCTCATCCGGCTTCGGCTGCCCGTACGTCGTCGGGGGACAGGGTGGCGAGCAGGCGCTGGGTCAGCGGTTCGAACACTCCCCAGGTGCCGGTCGAGTTGTGGTACCGGTCGAACGTGATGACCCCGGTGACACCCTGGTAGTTGATCGTCCTACCGGCGTCCAGCGCCGCCCTGCCCTCGGCGAAGTCGTGCACCACCACGCTGCCCGTGGTCACCTTCTCCAGGTACGGGTTGAACACCTTGGGGTCGATGCTCTTGGCCGCCAGGATGGCCAGCGCGATCATGTTGACGTTGTCGTACGCCGCCTCCGAGTAGGTGTCCTTCTCGTGCTCGCCGGCGTCCTTGACCGCGCTGCCGGTCGACATCAGGGCCTTGTCGAAGGTCTCCCACGCCGGCCCGCTGGACTGCGTGTACAGCAGCACCTTGACGAAGTTGCGCTGGTACGCCTCGGTCCCGATGGCGGCGACGACCGCCTTGTCGAAGTCGGCGTTGTCGGCGCCCGCGGTGAGGACCGTCGGCAGCAGCGAACCGGACTGCTTCATCTGCCCGTACAGCACGCCGGCCGTCTGCGGGTCGCTCTCCATCGCCTTGACCTGCGGCGATTCGGCCGCCATCTGGTGGATCTCGGTCTGGTACGACGGCTGGTCCACGGCCAGCCCCTGGTTGACGGCCAGGGTCAGGCCCAGCCGCTTGAGGCCGGCGGTGAAGCCGGGCACGTTGCCCTGGGCCGCCTCCTCGGCGCTGAACATGCTGGCCACCCGGTGGTACGAGGTCTTCGACTTGATGTAGGCCGCCACCGCGTACCCGTTGACGTCGTCACCCGGGATGGTCCGCCAGAAGAACGGGTACGTGTTCTTGTCGAACGGTACGTCCCCGCCCAGCGACAGTTCCGGGATGTGCGCGGCGTTGAACAGCGGCGTGGTGGCGCTGAGCAGCCCGCTGTTGGCGTCCACCACGGCCACCAGGTCCGGGGTGGTGCCGAGCAGCTTCTGCGCCGCCGGTACCGCGTCGGCCGGGTCGCCCCGGTCGTCGACGATCTGGCAGCGCAGTTGGCGCCCGAACAGCCCGCCGGCCCGGTTGATCAGGTTCACCGCCGGTACGCAGCCGGCCTGCTCGGTGAACCCGTAGCTGGCGTCCGGCCCGCTGAACGGGTCGAAGTTGGCGATGGTCAGGGTCTTCCCGCCGGTACCGGAGCCGCAGGCCCCGACCGCGAACAGCAGGACGGCGGCCGTGGCCCCACGCCCGAACCAAGAAGTACGCATAATCCACCTCGAAACCGGTCTAATCCCCCTAAAGACTAGTCCGGCGGATCTCCGAGGTCGGGTACTTCAGCGGGACTCGACGCCCTCCGGCGCGTCCGACGGGTACACCGGCACGTCCTGGCCCCGGCGCTGTTCGGGCGTCCCGCCCCGGACCAGCGCGTCGCGGATCTCGGTGAGCAGCTTGACCTCCTCCGACGGGGCCTGCGGTGGCGGCTCCTGGCCCCGGCGGCGCCGTTCGGCGAGCTTGTTCATCGGCAGCACGACCAGGAAGTACAGGGTCGCCGCGACGATCAGGAAGTTGATGATCGCGGTGATGAACGCACCCCAGTTCAGGGTCTGGTGACCGCCGATGCTGACCTGGCCGGCGATCGTGCCGCCGCCGCCGATCCGGTTGATGATCGGGTGCAGGAACGCGTCGGTGAACGTGCTGACCAGGCCGGTGAACGCCGCGCCGATCACGATGCCGACCGCCAGGTCGACCACGTTGCCGCGCATGATGAAGTCCTTGAAACCTCGAAGCATCGCGCCGCTCCCTCGTCGTCCGTGTGATCTGTGACGTTACGGCCGCGTCCGCCGCCACGCATCCGGACCCGGGGCACGTACCGTGGAGCCGGCGGCGAGGATCGGGGAGAGCACACTGAGCGGGCGGAGCTTGGCCGGGGTCCTGTTCGACATGGACGGCACGCTGGTCGACAGCGAGAAGTTGTGGGACGTCGGGCTCAGCGCGTTGGCGCAGGAGTACGGCGGGACGCTGTCGGCCGCCGCGCGTACCCGCATGGTCGGCACCAGCATGACCGAGTCGATGACCATCCTGCACGAGGACATCGGGCAGCCCTGGCGTGACCCGCGGACCAGCGTCGAACTGTTGGAGAAGCACGTCAAGGAACTGTTCGGCACCGGCCTGGTGTGGCGGCCCGGCGCGGCCGAACTGCTGGACCGGCTACGCCTGGCCGGCATCCCGATGGCGCTGGTCACCGCGACCCGGCGACACCTGGCCGAGGTGGCGCTGGAGACGATCGGTCCGGCCAACTTCGGCGCGGTGGTATGCGGTGACGACGTCGACGAGACCAAGCCGCACCCGATGCCGTACCTGACCGCGGCGGCCCTGCTCGGCGTGGACGTACGCCACTGTGTCGCCATCGAGGACTCACCCAACGGCGTGGCCAGCGCGCTCGCCTCCGGGGCGGTCGTGCTCGCCGTACCATGTGAGGTTGATCTTTCCCACCTGACCGGCGTGACCCACGTGGACAGCCTGGCCACCGTCGACCTGGATTACCTGGACCGGCTCGTCACTCGTCGGTGACCGGGCCGTCGGGCTCGACCGGCCCGGCCGGGATCCGCTCGGGGAACGGCGGCGGCGTGCCGTCGAAGGCCGGACACAGCGCCTGATGCGCGCACCAGCCGCACAGCCGGCTCGGCTTGGGCCGGAACTCGCGCGCGGCGGTTGCCTTCTCGATCGCCGCCCACAGCGCGATCAGCGTGCGCTCGAACCGGGCCAGCTCCTCCACGTCGGGCGTGTAGTCGCAGATCTCCGCGTCCTTG
>VAXX01000164.1 GCA_005885115.1 Actinomycetota bacterium
CGACAGGTATGTCGAGCGGGCGATCTCCCGGTTCGTCGAGCCCTGCCGGACCAGTTCCACGATCCGCCGTTCGCTGTCGGACAGCCCTCCGGTCCGGGCGCCGTCCAGCCGGGCCAGTTCCGCCTCGGCGGTCGCCCGCCAGGGTGCCGCCCCGCACGCGGTGTACCGGCTGATCGCCTCCAGCAGCGCCTCGCGCGCCGCCCCGCGCCGGTGCGCCCGGCGCTCGATGCCGGACAGCACATGCCAGGCGCGGGCCACCTCGAACGGGTACGGGTGGTCCGCCCAGATCGTCAACGCGTCGGACAGGTCCCGGGCGCCCTCCCGGGGTGCCCCGCCGACGGCTGCACACAGCGCCGCCGCCCGGGCCAGCCCGAGCACCACGACGTCCCGTTCCAGCCGCCGGGCCTGGCCGCCGATCTCACGGCTGCACACAGCGCCGCCGCCCGGGCCAGCCCGAGCACCACGACGTCCCGTTCCAGCCGCCGGGCCTGGCCCCCGATCTCGTCCAGCACCTCGGCCGCCTCGTCCCGGCAGCCGGCCAGCGCCAGGGCCTCCACGAAGTCGGCGTGCCACACCAGCAGCGCCGGGTCGATCGGCCCGCGCCGCTGCTCCAGGGCGTACGCCAGGCGCATCGGCTCCAGGGCGGCGACCGGTTCGCCGGACAGCAGCAGTACCTGGCCCCGGGCGGCGTACGCCAGCTTGAGCCAGTCCTCGTCCCCGGCGGCGAGGCAGGCGTCCACCGCCTGGGCGGCGTACTCGGCGGCCCGCTCGACGGTACCGCCGCCGAGCTCGACGTACGCCCCGACGACCAGCCCCGGCCCGGGTGCCCCGGAGGCGATGTCGGCGAAGAGCCGGACGCAGTACCGGCCGGCGGCCAGGGCATCGGCGCACCGGCCGGCCCGCGAGTACACCGAGGCGACCGAGGCCAGCACGGTGGACAGGTCCCGGACGGTACCGGCGCGTTCGACCGCGACCCGCAGCGCTTCGACCCGGCGTACCGCCTCGGCGACGTCGCCCCGCATCACCCGGGCCATGGCGGCCATCTGCCGGGCGGTGACCACGGCGGAGGACAGCGGCAGCCCGCGCGACTGCGTCGCGGCCCGCTCCATCAGTTCCTCGGCCGCCTCGACCTGGAACGCCGACTCGATGCTGCCCCGCCAGGCGAGCACTTCGACCAGGCACTCGGTGTCGCCGGCCTGCTCGGCCGCCTGTTCGGCGCGCTTGAGCTCGGCCAGCGCCGACTCGGTGTCCCCGTCGTAGAACGCCTTGCGCGCCCGGCTCCAGCACCGGCCCCACCGCCGACTGGTCCTGCCCGGCGAGGTCGACCAGCAGCAGCCGGGCGCCCACCCGGGTCGCCGGGTCGCTCGCCTCCCGCAGCGCGTCCTCGGCCAGGCGCCGGGCCTCCTCCGACAACCCGGAGGCGTACGCGTGCCGCGCCGCCACCAGCCGCCGATCCGCGGCCCAGCCCGGGTCGGGGGTCCGCTCGGCGGCCAGCCGGGCCAGGTCGGCGGCGACCACCGGGGCGCCCCGGCGCCGGGCCACCGCGGCGGCGTCGGTGAGCGTGACGGCCAGCGCCTCGTTGGGCTCGGGTCGGACCACCGCCAGGTGCCGGGCCCGCTCGACCGGGTCGTCCAGCGCGCCGGCCAGCTTCTCGTGGGCGGCCCGGCGGATGGCCGGATCGGAATCCGCGTAGACCATCTCGCGCAGCAGCGGATGGCTGAACGCCAGCGCGCCGCCGGTGCCGCCGGTGACCACTCCGGCGGCGAACGCCTCGGCCAGATGCGCCCCGGCGTCCAGGCCGCACCGCTCCAGCAGGGCGCGGGTGGGCCGGGCCGCGGCCGCGAGGACGGTCAGGGCCAGACCGGCGGCCGGCGGCAACGCGGCCAGCCGCGCCGACAGCAAAGACCGCAATCTATCGGGTACGGGCAGGGGCTCCAACGCATCGCCCGGCTCCCCGCGCTCGACGAGCGCCCGACCCAGCTCCACCGCGAACAGTGGGTTCCCCCCCGAAGCGGCGTGGATCCGGTCGACGGCCGCCGGGGACAGCACGGTACCGAAGCGCTCCCGCAGTACGTCGGCGACGGCTTCCCGGTCCAGCGGCCGCAACGGCAGCTCGACGTACGGCTCGGGGCACAGGTGGGTACGCAGCGGTCCGTGCTCGGTACGCTCGGCCGCCAGCACCTGTACCGGCAGCCCCGCCAACCGGCGCGCGACGAAGTGCAGGACGCCGGCACTGGGCTCGTCCACCCACTGCAGGTCGTCGATGACCAGGAGTACCGGCGTCTGCGCGGCCAGGATCCGGACCAGTTCCAGGACGGCGAGCCGGACGGCCAGCTCGTCCTGGGGCGTGGTCGGCGCGACGGTACGCAGCAGGGCCGCGTCCAGCGCCGCCCGCAGGTGCCCGGGCAGCAGCGAGCCCTGCTCCCCGAGGGCCGCGCCGAACAGGTCGACCAGCGTCAGGTACGGCAGGCCGGACTCCACCTCGGCGGCGGCCGCGCGCAGCACCCGGGCGCCGGGCACCGCGTCGGCGAGCGTGGCCAGGACGGTGGACTTGCCGATGCCCGGCGGCCCGACGACGAGCACGCTGGTGCCGGCGAGCAGGTACGTGCGCGCCACCCCGACGGCACCGTCCCGGCCGACCTGGCCGGACGGTTGGCGTTGCCCCACGACGGCGAGTGTGCCTCGTTCCGGCGGTTCCGGCGAGCGCCGGGCGTGTCGTACCGTCGTCAATGCGGGTAAGGAGGGCAGCGCCTGATCCCGGTCAACGGTCCCCGCCGACCGGTGTCCCCACGCCTCCCGCATGTCCGGCATTCTCGCCCATCGCGATGTTCCCGTCGAGACGTAACGGTAACTAAGCGCCACGTAACATCGCGCCGAACCGTTCGGCCGCCACGGCCACGGCGGCGTCCCGGGCGGCGAGTGCCTCCTCGACGGTCAGCGTCCGGTCGGGGGCCCGGAAGGTCAGCTTGTACGCCAGCGACCGGCGGCCCGTACCGAGCTGGTCGGATGCGTACACGTCGAACAGGCGCACCGCCTCCAGCAGTTCCCCGGCCCCGTCCACCAGCGCGGACTCCACCTGGGCGGCCGGCGTACCGGCATCGACCACCAGCGCCACGTCGATCAGCGCGGGCGGGTACCCGGAGATCCGGGGCGCCCGGACGACCTCGGGCAGCGGCAGCGCGTCGAGGTCCAGCTCCATGGCGCTGGTCCGCCGGGGCAGCTCGAGCGCGGTACACACGGCGGGGTGCAGTTCGCCGGCGTACCCGACGATCCGGCCGCCCACCACGATCTGCGCGCACCGGCCCGGGTGCCAGGGCGGGTTCGCGCCGGCCCGTACCTCGTACCCCGGTACCCCGGCGGCGGACAGCACGATCCGGGCCGCCTGTACCGCGTCGGCCCACCCGGCCGACCGGCCGACGCCCCACCAGCCGGCCGGTTCGACCTCGCCGACCAGTACCGCGGCCACGTGCCACGGCTGGTCCGGCACGAACCGTTGCGCGGCGAGCAGATCCGCCTCGTCCGGCCGGGCGTCCACGCCCATGAGCGGCGGGCGCCCGGGGGCGCCGGTCGCGCGGAACACCGAGCCCAGCTCGTACAGGGCCAGGTCACGCTGGCCCCGGCCGAGGTTGCGCCGCAGCGTCTGGAGCAGCGGCGGCAGCAGCGTGCTGCGCAGCAGCGGCTCCTCGTCGGACAGCGGGTTGGCCAGGCGCACGGTGGTACGGCGCGGGTCGTCGGCCGGGATGCCGAGCGCGTCGAGGGCCGCCGGGTTCACGAAGGGGTACGACAGCACCTCCACGTACCCGTTCTCCGCCAACGCCCGCCCGACGCCGCGCTTGCGGCGCTGGGCCGGGGTGAGCCCGTTGCCGGGCGGCGCCACCGGCAGCACGCTGGGTACCTTGTCGTACCCGTCGAGCCGGACCACCTCCTCGGCGAAGTCGGCCGGCTGCACCAGATCCGGCCGCCAGCTCGGCGGGGTGACCTCCGCGCCGGCCACGGTGCACCCGATCGCGGTGAGGATCTCGGCCACCCGTTCCGGCGGGTACGGCACCCCGGCGACCCGGGACGGCAGGTCGGCCGGGACCCGGACCGGCGCCGGCGGTACCACGTTGTCAAGGTCCAGGATCCGCGGGTCCAGCTCGCCACCGGCGTGCGTGGTCAGCAGCCGGACCGCCTTCTCCAGCGCCACCAGGGCGGTCTGCGGGTCGACGCCGCGCTCCCAGCGCTTGGCCGCCTCGGACAGCAGCCGGTGCCGGCGCGCCGTCCGGGACACCATCACCGGGTCCCAGTGCGCCGCCTCGAACAGTACGTCCACCGAGCCCGGCAGCATCTCGCTGCTCTCCCCGCCCATGACCGCCGCGAGCGAGATCGGACCGGTCCCGTCGCAGATCACCATGTCCTCGGGGTCCAGCGCCCGGGCCACGCCGTCCAGGGTGGTCAGCCGCTCCCCCGGCCTGGCCCGGCGCACGACCAGCGGGCCGGACAGCCGGTTCGGGTCGAAGGCGTGCATCGGCTGGCCCAGTTCGAGCATCAGGTAGTTGGTGATGTCGACGGCCAGGCTGATCGAGCGGATCCCGGCGACGGTCAGCCGTCGCCGCATCCAGGTCGGGCTCGGCGCGGCCGGGTCGATCCCGCGGACCAGCCGGGCGGCGAACCGGTCGCAGCCCACCGGATCCTCGACGGTGACCGGGTACGGCGGCTCCTTCGTGGCGCCGGGCGCCGCCAGCGCCAGCGCCGGATCGCGGAAGTCCACCCCGAGCGCGTACGCCAGCTCCCGCGCGATGCCCCGGACCGACAGGCAGTACCCGCGGTCCGGGGTGATCTCGACATCGAGCACGATGTCGTCCAGCCCCACCAACGGCCGGGCCGGGTCGCCGGGCTGGGCCGAGTCCGGTGGCAGCACGATGATGCCGCTGTGGTCGTCCCCGATGCCCAGTTCGCGCGCCGAGCAGATCATCCCGTCGGACACGTGCCCGTACGTCTTGCGGGCCGCGATCGCGAACCCGCCCGGGAGTACCGTGCCGGGCAGGGCCACCACGACGAGGTCCCCGACCGCGAAGTTCCGGGCCCCGCAGATGATCCCTCTGGTGGTACCGACGTCGACCTGGCAGTACCGGATCGGCTTCTTGAGCCCGGCCAGCTCCTCGATCTCCAGCACCCGGCCCACCAGCAGCGGACCGTCCACAGTGGACGACAGGTCGTGGATCTCCTCGACCTCGAGGCCCACCCGCACGAAGGCCTTCTCCAGCGCGTCCGCGTCGAGGTCGGCCGGCAGGTCGACGTACTCGCGCAGCCACGAAACGGGTACCCGCACCGCTCACACCTCCATTCCGAACGCGCGGGTGAACCGCACGTCGCCCTCGACCATGTCGCGCATGTCCCCCGCCTCGTGGCGGAACTGCAGCGTGCGCTCGATGCCCATGCCGAACGCGAAGCCGGAATACTCGTCCGGGTCGATCCCGCAGGCGATCAGCACCCGCGGGTTGACCATGCCGCAACCGCCCCACTCGACCCAGCGCGGACCGTCGCGGTGCTGCGGGAACCACACGTCGAACTCGGCCGACGGCTCGGTGAACGGGAAGTAGTGCGGCCGCCAGCGGGTACGGGCCGACTCGCCGAACATCGCCTTGGCGAAGTGGTCCAGCGTCCCGCGCAGGTGCGCCATCGTGATGCCCCGGTCCACCACGAGCCCCTCGACCTGGTGGAAGACCGGGGTGTGCGTGGCGTCCAGCTCGTCGGTCCGGTACGTGCGCCCCGGCGCCACCACGTAGATCGGCGGCGTACGCCGGAGCATCGTCCGTGCCTGTACCGGTTAGGTGTGTGTGCGCAGAACCAGCCCGGGGACGTCCACGAAGAACGGGTCCATCGAGCCCCGTACCGGGTTGTCCGGCGCGATGTTCAGCGCGTCGAAGTTGTACCACTCCAGTTCGACCTCGGGCCCTTCGGCGATCTCGTACCCCATCCCGACGAACAGGTCGCCGATCCGCTCCATCAGCGTGGTCAGCGGGTGCCGGGCACCGCGCGGGCGCCGGTCCCACGGCAGGGTGACGTCGACCGCCTCCTGCGCCAGGACCCGCTCCTCGCGCTCGGCGGTCAGTTGCGCCACCCGCGCGTCGTACGCGGACTGGATCGCCGCGCGCGCCTCGTTGACCCGCTTGCCGGCGTCGGCCTTCGCGGCCGGCGGCAGCGCGCCGATCTCCCGGCGGGCCAACGACACCGGGGCGCGGTCGCCCAGGTGCGCGGGTTTGAGCGCGGTCAACGCGTCCAGGTCGGAGGCGCCGGCGAAGGTCTTCTCGGCGGCCGCGACGGCGTCGTCGAGCGCGGCCTGGTCCAGCAGCGCGACCTGCTTGGGATCGTATGGATCGGTGCGGTACGTCATGACTTCTCGCGTCTCCCAGCGCTAGTCAACGGCGACAGTTTAGGTACGCGCGGTTGCACCGCTGCCCGCCGGTCGGGAGAGGACGAGGGAGGTGGGGTCAGCTCCAGCGCCCGCCGACACCGGCGGGCTGGCTAAACGACTGACCTGACATGGCGGCCATGGTACCTCACCGTAACGCCCGGGCCGAGGCGTAAAGGCACACCGCCGCGGCCGCCGCGAGGTTGAGGCTCTCCGCCTGACCATGAATGGGTACGCGCACCCGACGGTCGGCCGCGTGTGCCACAGCGTCCGGCAGCCCGTGCGCCTCGGACCCGAACAGCCACGCCGTCGGCCGGGCCAGTTCCCCGGTGTCGGCCAGCCCGTCGAGGTCGGCGTCGCCGTACGGGTCGGCCGCGAGCACCTGGAGTCCGGCCCCACGTAACGGATCCAGCTCGACCGAGGGGGTGCGGACCAGATCGACATGGAACAGGCTGCCCGCACTCGCCCGTACGCACTTGCCGTTGTACGGGTCGACCGCCGTCCCGGCGTTGCCCGGGTCGCGGACCTCCACGAGCACGGCGACCAGCCGGGGCTGCCGGGCCAGCGCCGATTCGAGCGGGACGTCCGGTGCCGTACAGACGGCGACAAGTCCCTGCGGCGCAACGGTTTCGGCGAGTACCCCCAGCGCCTCGTCGGTGACCGGGTAGGCGCCGGCGGACAGGTCCGGGTGCCGGGCCAGCGCCTGCGCCGTACCGAACAGTTCGACGACCAGCCCGGCCCGCAGCGCCTCGCGGACGGCCTGGGGCCCCTCGGCCAGGAACCGGCCGGTCTCCTCACGGTCGCGCCGGCGGTGCAGGCGGCGCGCGGCAACGACCCGGGGCGTCCGTACCGTGAACGGAGCGACCCCGGGTCGTGGCTGCACTGTCAAATCAGGCGGCGGCCGCGCCGCCGCTACCCTCGGCGGCGACCGCCGCGCGGGCCACCTCGACGATGGCCGCGAACGCCGCCTCGTCGGTCACCGCGAGATCGGCGAGGATCTTGCGGTCCACCTCGACCCCGGCCAGCTTCAGGCCCTGGATCAGCCGGTTGTACGTCATGCCGTTGGCGCGCGCCGCCGCGTTGATCCGGGTGATCCACAGCTGGCGGAAGTCGCCCTTGCGGTCCCGCCGGTCCCGGTAGGCGTACTGCATCGAGTGCAGTATCTGCTCCTTGGCCTTGCGGTAGAGCCGGGACCGCTGCCCGCGGTAGCCGCTGGCGCTCTCCAGTACGGTGCGGCGCTTCTTCTGGGCGTTGACCGCCCGCTTCACACGTGCCACGTCGGTGTCTCCTTCTCGTCAGTGGCCCGTGTTCAGCGGCCGAGCAGCTTGTTGATACGGCGGGCGTCGACCTTGCTGACCTCGACGGTGCCGGTGAGTCCCCGGGTTCGGTGGGACGACTTCTTCTCCAGGTTGTGGCGCAGCCCGGCCTGCTGGACGACGAGCTTGCCGCGGCCGGTCACCTTGACCCGCTTGCCCATTCCCGTGTGGCTCTTCATCTTCGGCATCGAAACTTTGTCCTTCTGCTACGGTCCGCCGGAGCGGGCACCGGAACGGCGCCGCCGGCGGATCGGTTACCGACCGCCGGCGCGCCGGGGGTGGCGCGGCTGGCGGTCCGGGGTCTGTGGTTACTGCTCGGGGGTACCCGCCCCGGCGGGTTCCTGGCCCGGCTCGTTCTCCCGCTCCCGGGTCCCGACGCCGCGACCGGTGGTCGCCGTCGTCGCCGCGGTCGCCGCGGTCTTGACCGTCCGGTGCGGGGCGATCACCATGATCATGTTGCGGCCGTCCTGCTTCGGGGCGGCCTCGACGAACCCCAGCTCAGCGACCTCCTCGGAGAGCTTGCGCAGGAGCCGGAAGCCCAGCTCCGGGCGGCTCTGCTCACGACCGCGGAACATGATCGTCACCTTGACCTTGTCGCCGGCCCGCAGGAACCGCACCACGTGACCCTTCTTGGTCTCGTAGTCGTGCGGGTCGATCTTCGGGCGCAGCTTCATTTCCTTGATGACGGTCTGCTGCTGGTTACGCCGGGCCTCGCGCGCCTTGATGTCGCTCTCGTACTTGAACTTGCCGAAGTCCATGAGCTTGCACACCGGCGGGCGGGCCATCGGCGCGACCTCGACCAGATCCAGATCCACATCACCGGCGAGCTGCAGAGCGCGCTCCAGGGGAACGATGCCCACCTGTTCGCCCTCCGGGCCGACCAGCCGGACCTCCCGAGCCCGGATCTGTTCGTTGACGCGTGGTTCGACGCTGATGGGGCCTCCTCAAGTCAGTTCCAGGTGTGGCGACCGGCCCCAAGAAGAAGGCCCCGGCGCATGCCGGGGCCCGCTCGACCGGTCGCCGCCAATGAAAGCGGAACGCGCCGCCGGCGGGGGTTTGTTCCCACGGCGGTGGACCGGACCCGGTAGCCGTACGGCCGGCGGGTGGGAGCGGGTAGCCCCTCTTGGAACACTGAGCGTCGTACGAGCACGACGCTCAGGTGGTCGACCGGCACAGCGTAGCACGCGGTACCGGTGACCTGCGCTCAGGCCCCGGGCTCCTCGCCGGCCTGCGCCGCGGCGAGCAGGGTGCGCAGCCCGCGGATCGCCTCCAGGGCGTACTTCTTGTCGGTGGCCTGGATCGCCATCATCGGGATCAGGTCGTCGTCGCGCAGCTCCAGGCTCGCCCACGGGGCGCCCCGGGTGAACTGGACCGACCGTACGACGTCCCACGGCAGGTCGTACCCGCCGACGAGGTTGCGGACCCGGATGCCCCGCTCGTCGGCCTCGACCCGGGGCCGGGTGAACATCAGGATGCCCAGCGCGCCGAGGACCCCGAGGACGATCATTGCCCACTGGTCGCTGGCCTGGAACACGCCCTTGCCGCTGTCGGTGGCCCCGCGCAACGTGGTGGCCACGGCGGCGAACACGGCGACCACGACGACGGCCAGTACCCACGCCACCCGGGTCGCCTTGATCGGCTTGGCCCGGACCAGCCCTACGGTCTGCATACCTACAGTCTGCACGCGTGGATGTCGGTCACCAGAATCGCCCGGGCACCCAGGTCGTACAGCTCGTCCATGATCCGGTGCACCTCGGCGCGCAGCACCATCGCCTGTACCGCCACCCAGCCCTCCCGGCGCAGCGGCGAGATGGTCGGCGACTCGATGCCCGGGGTCAGCGCGGTGGCCGCGTCCACCTGGTCGGCGGGTACGTCGTAGGCGAGCATCACGTACCGCCGGGCCACCAGTACGCCCTGCAGCCGGCGCAGCAACTGGGTCACCGGCCCGTTGCCGGGGTCACCGATCCGGCGGATCAGCAGCGCCGAGGACTCCAGGATCGGCTTGCCCACCGGCGAAAGGCCCGCCTGACGCAGCGTCGCCCCGGTGGACACCACGTCGGCGATCACGTCTGCGACGCCGAGCCGGATCGCGTTCTCCACCGCGCCGTCCAGCGGTACCACCGTCGCGGCGATGCCCAGGTCGGCCAGGTGCCGGGCGACCACCCCGGGGTACGCGGTGGCGATCCGCCGGCCGGCCAGTTGCCCGATGTCGGTGAGCGTCTCGGGGCGGGCGGCGAACCGGAAGGTGGCCCCGCCGAAGCCCAGGTCGAGGATCTCCTCCGCGCCGGCCCCGGCGTCGACCAGCAGGTCCCGGCCGGTGATGCCGAGATCCAGGTCGCCGGAGCCGACGTACGTGGCGATGTCGCGGGGCCGCAGGTAGAGGAACTCGACGTCGTTGTCGACGTCGCGGCAGATCAGGTCGCGGTCGTCGGACCGCTGGCGGTACCCCGCCTCGCGCAGCATCTGCGCGGCCGGCGCGGACAGGGTGCCCTTGTTGGGGACGGCGATTCGCAGCACGGGGAGCCTCTCATCGAACGGGCCTTTAAGACGAAACGACCTTCAGACGATGGGCTCACAGATGTCGGTACACGTCCTCCAGCTTCAGGTCCAGCGCCAACATGAGCACCTGGGCCTGGTAGAACAGCTGGGAAATTTCCTCGGCGGCGCGCTGGCGGCTCTCGTACTCGGCGGCCATCCAGGACTCGGCGGCCTCCTCGACGACCTTCTTGCCGATGTGGTGCACGCCGCGCTCCAGCGCCGCGACGGTGGACGATCCGGGGGTACGCGCGGCGGCCTTGGCGGACAGCTCCGCGTACAGCTCCTCGAAGGTCTTCACGAGGGCCGATTGTCGCAGGTCGGGCTCGTCTAGAAACGACCGGGTGGGGCGGGGATCAGGTCCAGCAGATCCTCCGGTACGGCGACGGCCACGTCGACCATGACCGCGTCCGGTACCCCGTGGGCGACCGCGGTCAGCACGGTACGTACCCGTTCGCCGGCTTCGTCGGGCTCGCAGCCGCCCCGCTGGGCGACCCGGTAGAGGAAGCGCGACCGGTCCATGTGCGCACCCTCGTCGTCACTGGGGCGCCGGCGGCGGACCCGGGAACCCACCTCGGTGGGGAGGTTCGTCGCCAGGTACCCGGCGGTACCCGACGGCAGCTCCTCTCCCAACGTGGTCAGCACCGCGCTGACCGTCACCTCGACCGGCTCCGGTACGCCGGCCCGCCGTACCTCGTCCAGGAGCTCCTGATAGCGCATAGCGCTCCCAGTACCCGGGTAGCACCTGAGGTATGCCCGATGAGCCCCCCACCCGACACGACATCGACGAACGCGACATCGACGTGCTGATCCCCACCTGTGACCGCCCCGCCGAACTGGCCGTGACCCTGGCCGGCCTGGCCGCGCAGGACGGCGGGTTCGGCGTGGTCGTCTCGGACCAGTCCGACGGGATACCGGTATGGGAGCACGGCGCGGTGGCCGGGATGGTGCGGATCCTGCGCCACCAGGGGCACCCGGTGCGGCTGTACCGGAACCTGCCCCGGCGCGGAGTCGCCGAACAGCGGGCGTACCTGCTGGACCGGTCCCGGGCCCGGTACGTGCTGTTCCTGGACGACGACGTGTGGCTGGAGGCGGGCTCGGTACGCCGGATGCGTACCGCCATCGAGGAGCTGGGCTGCGGCTTCGTCGGCAACTTCCCGCACGGACTGTCCTTTGTGGACGATCACCGGCCGGAGCAGGAGAAGGCGTACCGGGAGTGGACCGGCCGGCCGTACCCGGAACGGATCCGGCCCCGGGGACCGCACTGGCAGCGCGCCAACCTGCACGCCGCGGCGAACCTGCTGCACGTCCAGCAGCGGCTGCACCTGGAACCGGGGCAGTGGCGGGCGTACAAGGTGGCCTGGCTGGGCGCGTGCGTCCTGTACGACCGGGCCGTGCTGGTCGCCACCGGCGGGTACGACTTCTGGTCGCGGGTACCGGCCGACAGCGTCGGCGAGGACGTGGCCGCCCAACTGCGGGTCCTGGCCCACGCCGGCGGAGCCGGGATCATCCCGAGCGGCGCGTACCACCTGGAGAGCCCGACGACGCTGCCCGAGCGGGGCATGGAGTGCTTCGACGACCCGCTAGTGGCCGAGCAGATCGGCAACGGCCTCGACGACCTCGGCGACCGGGATGTCGGCGACGAACGAGGGTGAGTGCGCGCAGCCGGAACCGCCGCCGCGCGCCGGGTACAGGTCCCGGGTGCAGTCCAGGCCGCACTCCGGGCAGTGGATGGTCCACGAGAGCAGCGGCCGGTGCCGGTGCCGGTCCACCGGCGCCCCGTTGATCAGGTTGCCGACCCAGTAGAGGCCCACGGTCGCCGCGCCCACGGCCTCCGCCAGGTGCACCGGGCCGGTGTCGTTGGAGATCACCACGGCACAGCGGGCGTACAGCGCGGCCAGGCCACCCAGGGGCAGCGCATCCACGAGCGGGCGCGCCGGGTGGCGCATGGTGCCCAGGACCCGGGCGACGACGGGGCGCTCCGGTCCCGTACCCGTGACCAGAATCTCGGCGCCCGCCGCGGCCAGTGCGTCGCCGACGGCGGCGAACCGCTCCGCCGGCCAGCGCCGCCGTTCGTCGGTGCTGCCCGGATGCAGCGCGACCAGCGGACGGCCGGTCTCGGGGACCAGCGCCGCGGCCGCCTTGCGGTCGTCGTCGGTCAGCTCCAGACGCGGGTGGTACGTGACCGGAGCCGCCCCCACCAACCGCACCACCTCGAGATAGCGGAACACCTCGGGCTGGTAGTACACGTAGCGGGTCCACCGGTCCAGCGGGGCGGCGTCGGGCGCCCGCAGCCCGGCGGTGATCCGGGCGCCGAGCCCGGCGACCAGCGGGTTGGTGTGGCGGCCCCCGCCGTGCAGTTGGAGCGCCAGGTCGAAGCGCTCCTCGCGCAGCGCGGCGAGGAACCGGTCGGCGTCCCCCGGCCGCTCCCCCGGGCCCGGATCGCGGACGCCGGGCAGCGGCGGCAGCTCCACCACCCGGTCGACCGGGCCCGGCCGGCCGGTCAGGAACCGGGCGTGCCACGGCGCACCGAGCAGGACGATCTCGGCGCGCGGGTACGCCGAGCGCAGCGCGTCCAGCGCCGGCAGCGCGAAGATGTAGTCCCCCACGGCGTTGGCCCGCAGTACGGCGATCTTGTCCACGTCCGGCTCCGGCATGTGTAGCCGCTACCCGACCGGGTACGCCCGAAACGACGGGTACGAAAGGTGGGTAGTCATGGCCGAGAAGCGGGACATGATCGATGCACTCATCCACGACCATCGTGAGGTCGAGGAGATGTTCGTCGAGCTGGAGAGCACCGAGAACAGCCCCGAACGGGTACGCGAGCTGACCGACAACGTGATCACCGAGCTGGTCCGCCACTCGGTGGCCGAGGAGCAGTACCTCTACCCGACCACGCGCAAGGCCCTGCCCGGCGGGGACGCGCTGGCCGACCGGGAGATCGAGGAACACGCGGCCGCCGAGCGGACGATGAAGCAGTTGGACGGGATGGACCCGAGCGACCCCGCGTTCAACGGGCTCCTCGCCGAGCTGATCACCGACATCCGCGGGCACGTCGCCGAGGAGGAGAACGACCTGTTCCCGCGGCTGCGGGCGGCGTGCGGCCAGGAGGAGCTGGAGGAGCTGGGCAACAAGATCCAGCAGGTGAAGAAGGTCGCGCCGACCCATCCGCACCCGAACGCGCCGGACACCCCGCCGCTGAACAAGATGGGCGGACCGGTACTCGGTCTGGTCGACCGGGTACGCGACGCGCTGGGGGCGCGCAGCCACTGACGGCTGCGCTAGAAGGTGCGCTGGTACAGGGCGCAGCCGCGGCACACCTCGGGCGGCTCGTCGCCGGACAGGCGGGCCCGGAAGTCCTGGTACGCCGGGCCCTCCCAGATGTCCCGGAAGCTGGTACCGGTGCGCAGGTCACCGAGGGCCACCCGGTCGTCGCCCATGACCATGCAGCAGGGCTGGACGATGCCGGCGCTGGTCACGTAGGCGCCGTCCCACGGCCAGGTGCAGCCGGGTCCGGGCGCACCGTCCAGCCGGGGCAGCCGCAGCAGGACCCCGGACTCCTCCGCTCTGGTCCGGGCGGCCGCGAAGGCGGCCGTGGTGGCCGCCCGGTCGGCCCCGGACCAGAGCGCCTCGGCGGCGGTGTAGTCGCGGATCTCCCGGTACGCGCCGTCGTCGGGGGTGTCGCCGAAGTCGTGCGAGAGGTTCTGGACGCGTACCTCCTGCACCCCGACCGTACCCATCAACTCCACCAGCTCGGGCAGCTCGGCGATGTTGCGGCGCATGGCCACGAAGACCACCCGGATCCACGGCCGGTCCCCGCCGGCCGCCCGCTTGGCGGCCACCAGGCCGGCGAGGTTTCCGACCACCGTGTCGAAGTCCGCGCCGTCCCGGATCGCCTCGTACGTGCCGGCCCGCGCCCCGTCCAGCGAGACGTGCAGCCAGTCCAGCCCGGCCTCGACCAGCGCATCGGCTCTCGTACGGCTGAGCAGGGTGGCGTTGGAGTTGAACCCGACCTCGATCCCGCGCGCCTTGGCCAGCCGGATCATGTCCAGCAGGTACGGCGACAGCAGCGGCTCGCCCAGGCCCTGCAGGGTCAGCCGGCGCAGCCCCGGTACCTCGTCGAGGAGCCGCCGGTACAGCTCCAGCGGCAGGGCACCGGCCAGCTTGTTCACCGGGGGCCGGTACCGCACCAGGCACATCGCGCAGCGCAGGTTGCAGGCCGAGGTGACCTCTACCTGCAGGCTCTCGGGCAGCGGCGGCAGGAGCGAGCGGCTCACGTCGTCAACCGGTCGAGGTTGACCTCCCGGTCCGGCCGGCGGCGCAGGTACTCCGCCTCCAGCTCGGCGGTCCGGGTCAGGTGCATCGCCAGCGCCGGGTCCGGCGCGTGGCGCAGCGTGTCCAGCCTGGTCCGGTGCAGGCTGGCCAGCTCCCGGTACAGGTCCTCGTCGGTCAGCTCGGCAGCCTGAATGCCATGGGTCGCCATACCGGCTCCGGTACCCCGGCTCGGGCGGCTCAACCGGGCATGCTCAGGGTACCGAGATCCGGTGGCCGTCCAGGAACTGTTCGCTGCCGTCCTGCGCGGAGCGGACGTACGCCTCGACGGTGTACGTACCGGACGCCAGGTTCACCGTCACCGTGGCCTCCCCCCGGTTCGGGGCGGCCGCGTTCAGTCGTACCGGCTGATCCTGGATCACGCCGGAGCCGGTCCGGACCCGGACCCGGACCACTCCCTCGAAGACGCTGCCCGCCACCCGTACCTTGATGGCGTGCCCCACTGGGGCGCCCTGCTGCGGGTCGATCAGCCAGACCGGCGCCAGGACGTCCACGGCCGGCCCCCGGACGAGTACCCCGCCGGTCGCGGGCAGCCCCCGGAACGTGCTCACCGGATGCCCGTCCACGAGCAGCGCCACCTTGGTGGTCCCACTCGCCGCCGTCACCGTCCAGATCAACTGTTCCCGGCTCAGCCGCACGGTCGCCGGGTCGTACCCGCCGGAGCCGTCGGGTACGCCGGTCAGGTCCACCGTCGCGGTGTCCCCGTCGACCCGGACCGCGTGCACGCCCACCCCGTCCGGCCACGGGCTGGTGTAGTCCGGGTCGAACGCGCTGTTCGCGGTACAGGCGCGGGCCGGAGCCGGTCGTACCGACGTAGTAGACGGGCAGGTTGGCGCTGGGCGGGATGGGACCCGCGGTCGCGCCCGGCTGCGCCGGGGTCGGGGCACCGAGCCGGGGTACCCCGAACATGGCCAGCGCGAGGAGCGCGGCCGCGACCAACGCCGTACCCCCGGTGAAGCTCACCAGGGCCAGGCCGCGCGGAAACCACGCCGGCCACCACCTGGCCCGGCGCCGGGCGATCTTCGTCCGGATCGTGTCCAGCGCGTCCGGCGCGACCTCGACCGTCTCCGCCTGCGCGGCGAGGATCCGGCGCAGCGCGTCTTCGGGTGTCATCGCACCGCCTCCAAGGTCGTGCGCAGCGCGGCGATCCCCCGCGATGCGTGGCTTTTCACCGCGCCCCGACTGATCCCCATGGCGTCCGCGATCTCACTCTCCGACAGG
>VAXX01000252.1 GCA_005885115.1 Actinomycetota bacterium
GGCGAAGTCGTGCTCGCCCCCGCACTGCTGGTCCACCCACGCGGTCATCCGGGCCAGCAGGTACTTGACGTGTGACCGGTTGCGCTGACGCAGCCCGAACGCCTCGGCCGGGCTGGCCTCGGCGCCCAGCGCGGTCAGCTCGGCGGCCAGCCGGGCGCCCATCTCCGGTCCCTCCATCCGGCGCAGCACCCGGCTCAGCGACAGGATCCGCCGCCACACCGGGGCCTGCCGGAAGTCCTGGTAGCTGAGCATCGACCGGGCCACGAAGATGTCCAGGAACCCGGCCACCATCCGGGCCTTGCCGACGAACTCGTCCTCGGTGTCCCCGGCCTGCAGGGCCGACAGGATCAGCGGGAACTGGAGCGGCAGCTTGTTGTAGGCGTTGTAGTAGACCGGTTCCAGGCCGGGGGTCAGTTGGCGGGCCGCGGCGAGCAGTTGCCGGTACCGGTCGGCGCCCCGGCGCAGCTCGTAGCTGACGAAGTCGCGGTAGTCCACCGGCCGGTACAGCCCGAGTACCCGGTTGTGCCGGCGTACCCACTGGTGCACCGCGGTGTCGATGGCCGCGTCGTCGGCGTCGTCGCGGGCGTACCGGGCGCGCAGCCAGTACTTGACCAGGTCGGCCGGCCCGTCCGGGTCCAGCTCGGCCAGCGACGCGAGGTTGGTCCGCCACGACTCGTGGACGTCGGGGGCGTGCCGCCGGGCCCGCCCGACCAGGTAGCTCTTGAGCATGTCCAGGCTGGTCAGGCGCTGGCCCCGGTCGTTCATCGTCTCGAAGATCTCCTGGCCGGTCGCCGCGTCGTGGGTGACGATCTCGACCACCACCACCCGCCCGAGCAGCCAGTCGATGAAGAACGGCAGCGCCTCGCTGCCCGCGCAGGACCGCGGTCATGCCCCGGCGCCGGTCGCCGATGTCGAGGGTGAACGCCTCCTCGCCGTAGAGCTGGGAGTAGACCAGGGGACCGAGGTCGGCCACCGCGTCCTCCCGGCCCTCCTGGAGCCGGCGCAGGAAGATGAGCAGCAGGGTCAGCGTGGTCAGCCGCTGCTGGCCGTCGATCAGGTTGATCCGCTCGCTGGCGGTCGTGATGATCGGACCGAGGAAGTACGACTGGTAGTGCTGGACGTCGCGGCGCTCGTGCAGCGGTCCCCACTGGCCGAGGAAGCGCTGGCTCAGGTCCTGGATCAGATCCTCGACGTGCTTGGTCTCCCAGCTGTACTCGCGCTGGTAGGTGTCGATGGTGTACCGGCGGCCGGTGAACAGTTGCCGCACGTTGGACGTACGTCCGGTGATCCGGTCCTCGTCGGCCATGGCGCCCGCCTCCTCGTACCGGCGCGCTCCAGAGGTTCTGTCACCAAACGTACTCGATCCATTGCAGAAAGCGAATAGTTGAAGATCGGAATATGTGCCAAACACTGCCTGAACTGGGGCTGGGTGTCACCTGGGAGGGTGACACCCAGCCGGCTCGTCAGTTCGGTACGAACACCGCTCGTACACAGCCGTCCAGCTTCTTCTGGAACAGCTCGTACCCGCGCGGCGCGTCCTCCAGCGGCATGACGTGGGTGGCCAGGTGCTCGGTGGTCAGCTCGCCCCGGGCCATCCGGTCCAGCAGCATCGGGATGTACCGCTGCCCGTGCATCTGCGCGCTGCGCAGGGTCAGGCCCTTGTTCATCAGGGCCCCGAGCGGGAACTTGTCGACCAGCCCGGCGAACACCCCGAGGACGAACACGCTGCCGCCCTTGCGACAGTTGTAGATCGCCTCGCGGACCGCGATCGGCCGGTCGGTCTCCAGCCGTAGCTGCTGCTTGACGTTGTCGTACAGGAACTGCGGCCCGGTGCCGTGCGCCTCCATGCCGACCGCCTCGATGCACACGTCCGGCCCGCGTCCGCCGGTCCGCTCCAGCAGTTCGGCGCCGACCTCGGTCTGCTCGTAGTTGAGCGTCTCCGCGCCGACGTACTCCTCGGTCATCCGCAGCCGGTAGTCGTACCGGTCGATGACGATCACCCGTTCGGCGCCCAGCAGCATCGCGGCCCGCGCCGCCAGCTGCCCCACGGCCCCGGCACCCCAGACCGCGACCACGTCGCCCGGCCGTACCCCGCCGAGGTCCGCGCCCATCCAGCCGGTGGCCGCCGCGTCGGAGGCGAACAGCGCCCGCTCCTCGCTGACCCCGTCCGGGATGGTGAACGCGCCGACGTCGGCGTACGGGACCCGGATGTACTGCGCGTGGCTGCCGGCGAAGCCGCCCATCGCGTGCGAGTACCCGAAGACCCCGCCCGGTGCCTGGCCCCACAGCGCCTCGGTGATCGCCGGGTTGGTGTTTCCGTTGTCGCAGGACGAGTACAGCTCGTTTTCGCAGTACCAGCACCGGCCGCACGCGACGAACGAGGACACCACCACCCGGTCGCCGACCTTGTGCTTGCCGACGTCCGGTCCGACCTCGACGATCTCGCCGAGGAACTCGTGCCCGAGCACGTCGCCGGCCCGCATGAACGGGATGTACCCGCCGATCAGGTGCAGGTCCGAGCCGCAGGTCGTGCTCCGCAGCACCTTGACGATCGCGTCCTGCCGGTTCTGGATCCGCGGGTCCGGTACCTGCTCGACCTTCAGGTCATTGACCCCTTCCCAGATCAGTGCCTTCACAGCCGGCCCTCCTCCCGTGCGTGCCGGGTCGCGTACGCCAGCGGCCGGCTCAGTGCCGTCTTCCGGGTCGTCGGCGGCTCATCCGGGCTCAGGATCTCCCCGGTCTCGATGAGCTGCTTGCTCTGCCGCAGCGCCAACCGCAGCTCCCGCCACCGCTGCGGATCGCCGCCGATCCGTGGCCGGGCCCGCAGCTCGGTACCCCGGTCGCCGGGCGCCGGCCGGATCTGCACCTCGACCGTCTCGCCCAGACCCTGCAACGGTTCCGGCAGCCGGCCCTGCGGGGCGATCTCCGCGGGCGAGGTGTGCACGGTCACCACCAGCCACTCGGGCAGCTTCGCGGCCCGCGGCCGGGCCGGCCACCGGCCGTACGCGCGGGCCGAGATGGCGCGGCCGGCCACGACACCACCGGCGGTCGCCGCCCCGACGAACGCCGCTCTCGTGATCCAATTCATTGTCTCCCCCTCCGCCTCTCCGCCGTCGTACCTGCCGACGCCGGTCTGAAACCTTCGCCTGCTGGTCCATCCCACGTGCTGGCCCACGAAACGCACCGGAGGTGACGTATTGTGCGGTCATGGCCGCCCGTAGGGAGATCCTCGAGATCGAGGGTCGGGAGGTGACGATCACCAACCCCGACAAGGTGTTCTATCCGCGGACCGGCCACACCAAGCTCGACCTCGTGCGCTACTACCTGGCCGTGGCACCGGGCGCGCTGCGCGGGGTGGCCGACCGGCCGATGGCCCTCA
>VAXX01000253.1 GCA_005885115.1 Actinomycetota bacterium
CGGCATCCGCCGGTCAACCGCCCGGAAGGGCAGATAGCAGTACGCGCAGTCGAGGTTGCACAGGGTCGTCGGCTGCATGATGACGTACGAGGGGACCGGGGCGATCCCGCGCATCCCGGTCCACGGGTACGTCATTCTCAACCGCTGGTGTACGAGTTGACCATCTGTACGACCCCGGTGCCCTCGATGACCTCGCCGGCGAGCCAGGCGTCGACCTTCCGGGCGGCCAGGAACGCCAGGGCGCGGTCGGCGTCCTGCGGACCCACGATCGCGAACATCCCGACGCCCATGTTGAACGTGCTCTCCATCTCCCCCTGGTCCACCCGGCCCTTGGTCCGCACCAGCTCGAAGATCGGCTGGGGGCGCCAGGTGGCCCGGTCCACCACCGCGTCCAGGTGCTCGGGCAGTACGCGGGACAGGTTGCCCGGGATCCCACCGCCGGTAACGTGCGCGAACGCGCGTACCTCCGTCTCGGTGACCAGGGCGAGGCAGTCCTTGGCGTAGATCCGGGTCGGGGTCAGCAGCTCCTCGCCGAGGGTCCGCTGCGCGCCCAGCTCATCGAGGACGGACTCCAGCCGCAGCCGCCCGGCGCCGGAAAGCAGCAGGTGCCGCACCAGCGAGTACCCGTTGGAGTGCAGCCCCGACGAGCGCATCGCGATCACCACGTCGCCCAGCTCAACCCGGTCCCGGCCGAGGATCGCGTCCAGGTCCACGATGCCCACGCCGGTGCCGGCGATGTCGTACTCGTGGGCGCTCATCATCCCCGGGTGCTCGGCGGTCTCGCCGCCCAGCAGCGCGCAGCCGGCGGCCCGGCAGCCGTCGGCGATCCCCGCGCCGATCTCGGCGACCTTCTCCGGCACGACCTCGCCGCAGGCGATGTAGTCCAGCAGGAACAGCGGCTCGGCGCCGGAGGCGACCAGGTCGTCGACCACCATCGCGACCAGGTCGATGCCGACCGTGTCGTGGATGTCGAGCTGCTGGGCGATGGACAGCTTGGTGCCCACCCCGTCGGTCGAGGAGGCCAGTACCGGGTTCTTGTACCGGGACAGGTCCAGCTTGAACAACCCGGCGAACCCGCCGATGTCGCCGATCACCTCCGGCCGCGAGGTGCGCTGGACCTTGTCCTTGAGCAGCTTGACGGCCTGCTCGCCGGCATGGATGGACACGCCGGCGTCGGCGTACGTCACCGTCCGCTTGCGGCCGGTGGAAGCCTTCCAGGTGTGGTGCTCCGACTCCGCGCGCTCACTCACGTGCGTCACTGTTCTCCCCTTCGTGCGGCGGGGACCCGGGGTTGTGGGTACCCGCCTTGCCAGCCGGTGGTGCCGGCCGACTTGCCTGCTGTATCGCTTACGGGCGCAGCAACGCGTCCGCGCCACCGGGACTGGCGTACGTACGGGCGCTGTCCGCGCCCGGGTCGTCGTCCGGCTCCGGTCGTTCGGTGTCCACGTCGACCCGGCGACCGACGCCCTCCAGTACGTGCTTGCCGATCAGGTTGTCGCTGGGCAGCTCGATCGGGTACTCCCCGTCGAAGCAGGCCCGGCACAGTCGGGTCTTCGGCTGCTCGGTGGCGCTGATCAGGCCGGCCAGCGAGACGTACCCGAGGCTGTCGGCGCCGATGGAACGGCGGATCCCCTCGTTGTCCAGCCCGCTGGCGACCAGCTCCGCGCGGGTGGCGAAGTCGATGCCGTAGAAGCACGGCCACTTGACCGGCGGCGCGGAGATGCGTACGTGCACCTCCAGCGCACCGGACTCGCGCAGCATCCGGACGATCGCCCGCTGGGTGTTGCCACGCACGATCGTGTCGTCCACGACCACGATCCGCTTGCCCCGCACGCTCTGCCGCAACGGGTTGAGCTTGAGCCGGATGCCCAACTGGCGGATGGTCTGCGAGGGCTGGATGAAGGTACGCCCGACGTAGCCGTTCTTGACCAGCCCGGACCCGTACGGGATGCCGGACTCCTGGGCGTAGCCGATCGCGGCGGGCGTGCCGGACTCGGGTACCGGGATCACCAGGTCGGCCTCGACCGGGTGCTCGGCGGCCAGCCGCCGGCCGATCGCCACCCGGGTCTCGTACACGTTGCGGCCGACGATCGTGGTGTCCGGGCGGGCAAGGTAGACGTACTCGAACAGGCAGCCCTTGGGGTCGGGCGCGGCGAACCGCTGGGACCGCAGCCCCTCCTCGTCCACCGCGATCAGCTCGCCCGGCTCGATCTCCCGGACCACGCTGGCCCCGACGATGTCCAGGGCGGCGGTCTCGCTCGCGACCACCCAGCCACGTTCGAGCCGGCCGAGCACGAGGGGGCGTACGCCGTTGGCGTCGCGGGCGGCGTACAACGTGTTCTCGTCCATGAACACGAAGCTGAACGCGCCCCGCAGGGTCGGCAGCACCCGCAGTGCGGCGGCCTCGACCGACAGGTCGGGGTAGGCCGCCAGCAGCGCGGTGACCAGTGCGGTGTCGCTGGTCGCGCCGTCCTTGCTGTTGGCCCTGGCGGCCAGTTCGGCGGTGTTGACCAGGTTGCCGTTGTGGGCGAGCGCGATCGTCGTGCCGCTGTCGCTGGCCTGGATCGTCGGCTGCGCGTTTTCCCAGGTCGAGCCGCCCGTCGTGGAGTAGCGCGCGTGCCCGATCGCGAGGTAGCCGCGGAGGCTGGCCAGGGTCGGCTCGTCGAAGACCTGGGCGACCAGCCCGAGATCCTTGTAGACGACGACGCCGGACCCGTCGCTCACCGCGATGCCGGCGGCCTCCTGGCCCCGGTGCTGGAGGGCGTACAGCCCGAAGTAGGTGAGCTTCGCGACCTCTTCGCCGGGGGCCCAGACGCCGAAGACGCCGCACGCGTCCTGCGGGCCGGGCCGCCCTGGGTCGAGGTCCTGGCTCAACCGGCCGTCGCCTCGGGGCACCTGCCGCTCCTTAGCCATGTCCTGGCAGCGGCCGGTGACCAGACCCCTACGCTGCCGCTACCCGTACCCGGTCAGAGGAGCGGGAGGTACGCCGAGAGATCGGTACGTACCCCGCTCGCGACCACCCGGCCCGACCGTTGCGCCTGCTCCCACCCCAGCCGGCCGGTGGCCAGCTCCACCCAGGTCACCGGATCGGTCTCGACCACGTTCGGGGGCGTACCCCGGGTGTGCCGAGGGCCGGCGACACACTGAATCGCGCCGTAAGGTGGGACCCGCACCTCCACCGAACGGCCGGGCGCCCTGACGGCCAGATCGGACAGCAGCGCACGTACGGCGTCCCGGAGCTCGTGCCGGGCCGGCTCGGTACCCGCTTGCAGGGCAGACAGGACGGCCTCGACCGCCGCAGAATAAGGGTGCGCAGGGGACATGACGGGACGATACGACGCATCAAGGGGTCACCGGGCGCTGCCCCTGGCTTCCGTGACACCACGGGACAAGGCATAGTTGCGACGGTGCATCTGCACGGGTGGCCAAGATCGGAAGGCGGTAGACGTGACTGCGCACCGACGAGCCTGGACGCTGCGCGCCGGTCTGGTGGCGGTGATGGCAGCCGGAGCCCTCCTCGGGGTGGCCGCGCCGTCGCACGCGGCGCCATCCGGCCTCACCGTCACAGCCAGCGATGTCAACCTGCAGGTCGGCGGTGGGACCCAGACCACCACGGTCGAGGTCAAGAACTTCGACATCACTCCGGCGACCAACGTTCAGGTCACCATCACCATCCCGCTCAGCGACTACCAGGTCGCCGCGCTCCAGCCGGCGGGCTGCACGCTGAATGGCCCCAGCGAGGTGGACTGCACCATCGCCTCGATCGGCGCCGGGCAGAGCAAGACCAAGGTGATCCAGATCAAGCCGCCGGCCACCGCGAGCATCAACACCGGAGACTCCAAGAGCGGCACCGGTCAGGTCGTACTGGACAGCGGCGCGTCGGGCTCCTTCAAGGTCACGCTCCAGGGGCCGTCCCAGCAGGCGCCGACGATGGTGACGGCGGTGACCGGGTTCGTGAAGGACGTCGCGACCGGGGCGCCGGTCCCCGGGGCCAGCGTCCAGCTCCAGGACTCGGCCGGGCACAACTTCACCGCCTCCAGCAGCAGCCTGGGCGCGTTCAGCTTCCGCAGTACACCGGCCAACCCGATCGCTCCCGGCCTGCTCGCGGTCGGCGCCCAGAAG
>VAXX01000254.1:0-5431 GCA_005885115.1 Actinomycetota bacterium
CGTCGCGATCCTGCGCGGGCGCCGTGCCGAACACCTCGACACCGTCCTGGACGTGCTCGTGGACGCCGGGATCCGCAGCCTGGAGGTCACGCTCAACACACCGGGGGCGCTGGAGGCGATCCGCCGCGCCCGGACCCGCTTCGGCGAGGAGGTGTCCGTGGGCGCCGGTACCGTCCGGACCGTCGCCGACGTCGAGGACGCCGTCGCCGCCGGAGCGCAGTTCCTGGTGTCCCCGCACACCGATCCGGCGCTCGGCGCCCGGGCCCGCGAGCTTTCCGCCGCGTACCTGCCCGGCGCGCTGACCCCGACCGAGATCGTGACGGCGTGGAACTCGGGTGCGGCGGCGGTGAAGCTTTTCCCGGCCCGGCTGGGCGGCCCGCGGTACCTGCGGGACCTGCGCGAGCCGTTGCCGGACATTCCGATCGTGCCGACCGGCGGGGTCAGCGCGGAGAACGTCGGCGAGTGGTTCGCCGCCGGCGCGGTCGCCGTCGGGGTCGGCGGGACGCTGATCGGCGACGCGCTGGACGGCGGCGACCTGACCGCGCTCACCGCCCGCGCGACCGAACTGGTGAAGGCGGTGCCCGCATGACCCACGTGGTCACCCTCGGCGAGACGATGGCGCTGCTGTCGACGCCGGAGATCGGGCTGCTGCGGCACGCGAACACCATGCGGGTATCGGTCGGTGGCGCGGAGAGCAACCTGGCGATCGGGCTGGCCCGGCTGGGGAAGCGGGTGAGCTGGATCGGGCGGGTCGGGGACGACGAGTTCGGGGCGCTGGTCCGGCGTACCCTCGCGGCGGAGGGCGTGGACGGGCGGGTACGGGTCGATCCGGGTGCCCCGACCGGGCTCATGGTCAAGTACCGCCGCACGGGTACCACCACCCAGGTCCTGTACTACCGCAAGGGCTCCGCCGGCTCCCGGTTGGAGCCGACCGACCTGGATCGGGACCTGATCCACGGCGCCCGGGTCAAGCTGTGGTCGGCCGAGGAGGCCGGCCGGGCGCTGGCCATCCTGGTCGCGCACGCCGACGTGGTCTTCGCGACCGAGCCGGAGGCGCGGCTGCTGGTCTCCGGTGAGACGCCGGCCGAACTCGGGCTCGCGCTGGCCGGGTTCGGGCCCAAGCAGGTCGTCATCAAGCGGGGTGCACGCGGCGCCGTCGCGGTGATCGGCGGGGAGGTGCTGGTGGTACCGGCGCACGAGGTGATCGAGGTCGATCCGGTGGGAGCCGGGGACGCGTTCGCCGCCGGGTACCTGAGCACGCTGCTCGACGGTGGTGACCCGGCCGGGTGCCTGGCGACCGGGGCACTGGCCGGGGCGTACACGGTGACGGTGCCCGGCGACTGGGAAGGGCTGCCGTTCCCCGCCGACCTGGAGCTGCTCCAAGCCGCCGACGGGGTGGTGCGGTAGCCCCCGGTATTCAGACGGCGTGGCGGTCGACGAACGCCAGTTGCTGGTGCCAGGCGTCGGCGCAGGCGTCCCGGTGCTCGGCGAAGGTCTTGTCGAAGAAGCTGTGCGGGGCGTCCGGGTACACGTGCACGGCGACCTCGACGCCGTTGCGGCGTACCCGGTCGGCGAAGCCCTCCACCTCGGCGACCGGCGTGAAGTCCTGCCCGGCGGCCAGGACCAGCAGCGGCGCGGCGATGTCCTCGACGACGTCGCTGACCCGCGACGGTACGCCGTAGAAGCCGATGCTGCCGGCCAGGTCGTCGCCGGACGCGGCCTGCCGCCAGGACATCGCCCCGCCGAAGCAGAAGCCGACGGTGTAGACCGAGGTGGCCTCGGTGTGCTCGCGTACCCAGGCGACGGCGGCGGAGGCGTCCTGGCCGACCTTGGCAAAGTCGATCTTGTCCAGGTGCTCCCGGAACGGGAACTCCTCGCCCCGCTCGCCGATCCCCGCGGTCCGGCCGAAGTAGTCGATCGCGACCGCGTGCAGACCGGCCTCGGCCCAGCGCAGCGCCAGGTCCTGGTAGAAGTGGTGCAGCCCGCGTACGTCCGGCAGGATCACCATCGCCCGGTTGGACGGGGCCTGCGGGTGGGCGTGGTAGGCCCCGAACCGGGTGCCGTCGGCGGACTCGAGGACCAGGCCGCCGTGCTCCCCCACCGGGCCCTGGACCGGCGGTGCGGGCGGGCACGCGTCGTCTGCGTAGCACATGCGGCCATCGTCGCACGAGCGATGATCAACGGCGCGGTACGCCGTGCGCGGCGAGTGGACCCACCCGCAGCCCGCGCTCCCGCAGGGTCTGCACGATCACCGGTACGGCGGCCAGCGTGGCCCGCCAGGAGTCCGGTGTCGAGGTCACGTCGGAGTCGTGCAGCAGCACGGTACCGCCGCCGGACAGGTCGGCCAGCCCCGGCCCCAGGCGGTCCACAGCATCGGGGTCAGCCCGAGGCGGGCCGCCGCGGTCAGGCCGGCTCCGGTCAGGACCCCGTACGGCGGGCGGTACCAGCGGGGTACCACCCCGGTGGCGTGGGTCACCGCGTCCCGGCCACGCGCCACGTCGTCGTACGTGGCCCGGGGTCCACGCAGGAGCAGGCACCGGTGGTCGTACCCGTGCACGGCGACCTCGTGTCCGGCCGCCGCGACCTCGGCGGCCAGGCCCGGTACCCGGGCCGCCCAGCGTCCGGTCAGGAAGAACGTCGCCCGTACGCCCAGCCGGTCGAGCTCGGCGAGGAACCGGGGCGTGGACGCCGGATGGGGTCCGTCGTCGAAGGTCAGCGCGACGTGACCGGGGTCGCCGGCGCCGGCCAGGGCCGGCGCGAGCCGGGTCCGCAGCGGGCCCATCGAGGTCAACGCCGGCAGGCCGTGCCAGGCCAGTCCGGCTCCCAGTCCGGCCGGGACGAGCCAGCGGCCCGGGCTCACCGCCCGATCCGGACCAGCCGGGACGGCCGGCGTACCGGGACCGAGGGGCTGGTCGCCGCGAGTACCGCCCGGACCGCGTCCAGCGCCGCCGGTCCCTCGAACAGCCGGGTGGCCGCCGGGGCGGGACCGTACGCGAGCGCCCCGCGCAGCGCCGGAGCCAGCCCGACCGGGTCGGTGATCCACGGTGCCAACCCGGCCCGGTCCAGCGCCGCCGCGTTGGTCGTACCGTGGCCGGGCAGGCACCGGTAGCTCAGTACCGGTACCCCGGCGGCCATCGCCTCCAGCGAGGTGAGCCCGCCGGCGTTCTGTACGACGACGTCCGCCGCCCGTACCAGTGCGGGCATTTCGGTGACCCAGCCCAGCGCGATGCCGCTGCCCGCCTCGGCGATCCGCCGGCGCAGCTCCTCGTTTCGCCCGCACAGCGTCACCGCGGTGGCCAGGCCGGTGGCGGTGATCTCGGCGGCGGTGCGCTCCACCTCGCCGACGCCCCACGATCCGGCGACCACCAGCGCGACCGGTCCCTGGATCGGCAGCCCGTACCGGCCGCGGGCGGCGACCCGTTCGGCCACGGTCACCGGCTGCGCGAACGCCGGATCGACCGCGGGATGGATCACCTCGACCCGACTGGCGCCCAGCGCCCTGGCCTGGTCGGCGGCCACCTCGTGCAGGGCCAGGTGCAGGTCGATGCCCTCGCTGACCCAGATCGGGTGCACGGACATGTCGGTGAGGAAGGTGAACGTGGGCGCGGCCAGCTCGCCCCGGCGGCGCAACAGCCCGAGCACATGGCTGGCCAGCGGGTACGTCGACACGACCGCCACCGGGTCGGGACCGAGAACGGCGCGCATCCGGCGTACCCCGGCGTGCGCGGCGGTCCCGCAGGCGCCCGAGTTGAGCCAGTGGTGCCGGTCCAGGTTGCCCAGCAGCCAGCCCCAGCTCCGCGGCGCGACCTTGAGCTGGTTCTCGTACGCCCGGCGCAGGCCGCGGCCCAGCGGCCCCCAGACCAGCTCGACGAAGTCGTGGCAGGTGACGGTGTACCCGGCCAGCGAGAACTCGCGGACGAGCTGGCGTGCGGCACCGTCGTGCCCGGCGCCGAAGCTGGCCGAGATCACGGCTATCCGCTGCGGGGGACTGCCCCCGGATGTGCTCACCGTTCCCCCTGCCAGGCGCCGTGTACTACAGCTACCGTAGTAGCCGGGATACTACTCACACCGTAGTAGCCCAGCCAAGACCGACGCGGTGAACTTCGTCGGCGTTAGAGTCGGTACCGGCGGCGGGCCGACCGGACGGAGGACGGCGTGGACAGCGGGCGACGCGCACGGGGAACCCTCGAACAGGAGGTCGTCGCGGCGCTGGCGGCGGCCCGCGAGCCGATGACGCCGGCGCAGGTCCGCGACCAGCTGGGGCGGGATCTGGCGTACACGACGGTGATGACCGTCCTGGCCCGGCTCTCCGACAAGGGGCTGGTCACCCGCGAGCGGGTGGGTCGGGCCTACGCGTACCGGGCGGTCCGGGACGAGGCCGAGGTGACCGCCCGGCAGATGCAGCGTTTGTTGGATGCCGGAGACGACCGCGCGGCGGTACTGTCCCGGTTCGTGGGTGTGCTCTCCGACGACGACGAGCAGCTCCTCACCGAGCTGCTGCGCCGGGCCGAAGAAGGATGACCACCGCGACCATCATCGCGGCGGTCCTCACCGCGGTGTTCGCGGTCATCGGGCCGGGCCTGGCCCGCCGGCTCCCGCCGGCCGCCGCGACCCGGCTGCTGGTGCCGGCGAGCCTGGTGGTGGCCGCGTCGGGAGTGTGGGTACTCATCGCGGTCGCGTTCACCTGGGTGGCCCAGTTCCAGGTGGTCAGCCGGTACGGGGACTGGTCGGCCGAGCAGGTCCGGGCCGGTACCCCGTTCCCGACCGTGATCGCGGTCGCCTGCTGCCTGCTCGCCGTACTGGCACTCGGGCGGGCCACGGTCGCCGGTACCCGCCGGGTCCGGGTCCTGCTCGCGGTCCGGCAGAGCTGCCGTCACGTCGGGGAGCCGGGCTCCCTGGTGGTCCTGGACAACGACCGGCCGGACGCGTTCGCCACTCCGGGCGCGCGGGGCCGGATCGTGGTGACGACCGGACTGCTGCGGGCGCTGACCGCCGATGAACGCCGCGCGCTGCTCGCCCACGAGGCCTCCCACCTGCGGCACCGGCACGCGTGGTGGTTGCTCGCCGCGGAGCTGGCGGTGGCCGCCAACCCGATGCTCTCCTCGACCGTACGGGCGATCGGGCACGCGGTGGAACGCTGGGCCGACGAGGACGCCGCCCGGGCGGTCACCGACCGGCGACTGGTCGCCCGGACCCTCGCCCGGACCGCCCTGCTGATCCGGGCGGCGGCGCCGAGCCAGGCGCTCCCGGCCACCGGCGGCGACGTACCCGACCGGGTGCGCGCGCTGCTCGAACCGCCGCAGCGCCCCCGCGTCGTACCCCTGGCTCTGCTGGCCGCGCTGCTCGTCGCCACCACCGTCGCGGCCGGGATCGTCCAGCACCGTGGCGACCAGCTGCTCGACCAGGCGAGCCCGGATACCGCGACGGTCAG
>VAXX01000254.1:5472-6190 GCA_005885115.1 Actinomycetota bacterium
GCGCCACGCTCCGGATGGTCGGCTTCGAGGTGGAGACGACCGGTGACGGTACCGGCGCGCTGCGCGCCGCCGCCGACTTCCAGCCCGATCTCGTGGTGCTCGACGTCATGCTGCCCGACCTGGACGGGTTCGAGGTGGCCCGGCGGCTGCGGGCCGCCGGGCGGGGCGTACCGGTGCTGTTCCTGACCGCCCGGGACGCGGTGGAGGACCGGATCTCCGGGCTGACCGTGGGCGGCGACGACTACGTCACCAAGCCGTTCAGCCTGGAGGAGGTGGTACTGCGGATCAAGGCGATCCTGCGCCGGTGCGGCGTGGCCGGCGCCGACGGTGCGGGCGCCGTGCTCCGGTACGCCGACCTGGAGCTGGACGAGGACGCCCACGAGGTACGCCGGGCGGGCCGGCCGGTCGAGCTGTCCCCTACCGAGTTCAAGCTGCTGCGGTACCTGCTGACCAACGCCGGCCGCGTGGTCAGCAAGGCGCAGATCCTGGACCGGGTGTGGAGCTACGACTTCGGTGGCGAGGGGCGGATCGTCGAGTCGTACGTGTACTACCTCCGCCGCAAGATCGACAACGTTGCGCCGCCACTGATCCACACCGTCCGGGGCGTCGGGTACGCCCTGCGCCTGCCCCGCGAGACGGCCGAGTGACCGGCCGCTTCACCCCGTCCCTGCGCCCGTGGCGGCGCTGGACCGTCCGGGCCCGGCTGGTGGTGGTCGTC
>VAXX01000254.1:6202-10139 GCA_005885115.1 Actinomycetota bacterium
CTCGGAACTGCTGCACCGGGTGGACCAGCAGCTGTACAGCGGGGCGCTGGGGTACAGCCAGGCACCGCCGCCCCGGCCCACCGAGCCGGACCCGTCCGGTACCCGGCCCCGGTTCCTGCGCAACCTGTCCCCCGGCGTACGGATCGCCTTCTACCAATCGGACGGGACGCTCGACCGGACGCTGGGCGACCCGAGCGCCGACGGGGTACCCGACCTGGGCACTTTCGCCGATCTGCGCTCGCACGCCGGCGGGGCGCCGTACACGGTCGGGGCGCTGTCCGGGGACGACTCGTGGCGGGTGATCGTCCGGTCCCGGGGTACCGGCCTGGTCGCCGTCGCGCTGTCCCTGGGTCAGGTCGACGCCACCCAGCGGACCCTGCTGGGGATCGACGCCGCCGTGGCCGTGCTGATGCTGCTGCTGCTCGGGCTGGTGGCCGCCTCGGTGGTCCGGCTGGGCCTGGCCCCGCTGACCGCGATGCAGCGCACCGCGCACCAGATCGCGGCCGGGGACCTGTCCCGGCGGGTACCGGATGCCGATCCGCACACCGAGACCGGCCGGCTGGGGCTCGCGTTCAACGCGATGCTCGGGCACATCGAGGCGGCGCTGGCCGCCCGTACCGCCTCGGAACGGCGGCTGCGGCAGTTCCTCGCCGACGCCTCGCACGAGCTGCGTACCCCGCTCACCTCGATCCAGGGCTTCGCCGAGTTGTACCGGCGCGGCGGCGCCCCGCCGGGACCGGCGCTGGACGAGGCGATGACCCGGATCGAGGCGGAGGCCGGCCGGATGGCCATCCTCGTCGGTGACCTGCTGCAACTGGCCCGGCTGGACGAGGAGCGGCCGCTGGAGCGGCACCCGGTGGACCTGCTGGCGATCGCGGCCGACGCGGTCGGCGACGCGCACGCGCGGGTACCGGGCCGGTTCGTCAGCCTGGACGGCGACTGGCCCGACGAGGACACCCGGCCGCCGACCGTACCCGGTGACGAGGCCCGGCTCCGGCAGGTGGTCACCAACCTGATCACCAACGCGGTGCAGCACACCCCCGCCGACGCCAAGGTGGCCGTACGGGTGGGGCGGCGCGCCGAGCCCGATCCCCGGCCGGTGGCCGCCGCCGTCGGCACCGGACCCGCCCCGGACGCACCGGTGGCGGTCCTGGAGGTCGCCGACACCGGGCCGGGGCTGCCGGCCGACCAGGCGGAGCGGGTCTTCGAACGGCTCTACCGGGCCGATGCCAGCCGGCAGCGCACCAGCGGAGGCGCGGGGTTGGGCCTGGCGATCGTGGCCGCGATCGTCACCGCGCACGGCGGTCGGGTGGAGCTGCGGACCGTTCCGGGTGCCGGAGCGAGCTTCCGGGTACTGCTACCTGCGGACCTACCCGAAGGGACCATCGAACACGGCTGAACATCGGCGTGAAGTGTGGTGAAAATGTTTCCCACACCCGGCGGGTCGAGACTTGCCCCCGCGTGGCGGCGTACGAAATAGTGACGCGGTGCTGTCATTGTTGATGGGGACGGCGATCGTCGGTCGGTACGTTCTCATCGCCCCGGTGGGGTACGGCGGCGTTTCCGTGGTCTACCAGGCGGTTGACACATTCCACGGGGTACGCGTGGCGGTAAAGCTGCTCTCGTCCGCGTTTGCGGATGATGCCTACGCCCGCGACCGGGTACGCCAGGAGGCGCTGATCACCAATCGGCTGCGCCATCCCAGCGTGCCCCGGGTCTTCGACTTCGGTGACGCGCAGTTACCGGACGGCGGGCAGGTGCCCTACGTCGCGATGGAACTGCTCAGCGGGACGATGCTGGCCGGCCGGCTGGCCGAGGGCGCGCTGCCCTGGCCGGAGGCGGTCAAGGTGTGCGCGACGATCGCCGACGTCCTGGCGATCGCGCACCGTCGGGGCGTGGTGCACCGGGACCTGACGCCGACCAACATCATGATGACCGAGACCGGTCCGAAGATCATCGACTTCGGTGAGGCGACCACCGTCCAGGCGGTCTCCGCGCTCGCTCTCGACCAGCCGCTGCCCAGCCGCCGGGTGAGCAGCGCCCCGGCCCCCGCCGACGACGTGTACGCCCTCGGTGTCCTGCTCTACCAGATGCTCACCGGCCGCTCGCCGTACCCGACGGCCTCCGCGGACGGGCAGATGCACGCCGCCCGGATGCGGCACATCGCGCCGACGCCGGTCCTGCTCGTACCGGGTCTGCCCCGGGTGGTCGCCGAGGTGTGCCGGGGCTGCATGGCCAAGCGCCCGGAGGAGCGGCCACCGGCCTCCGAGGTCGCCCTCGCACTCTGGTCGCTGATGATCGACCCGGCCGGCGGCTGGACCGGACCGCAGCGCCCGCTCAGTTCCGAGCCCGACGTCACTGAGCTGGAGCCGGCGCCCGAGCGGCCGTCTCCCTGGCCGGTTCCGGCTCCCCGCTCGGCTCCGGAGCCACCGGCACCGGGGGCGCACCGGCACTCGGGCCGCGCCTACGCGGCCGCCCGACCAGAGCCCTACTCCACGCGGTCCGACTGAACAGCGCGGACACCAGCAGCGCCAGCCCCACGTCCAGGACGCACATGGTGACCGTGACCGGCAGGGCGTACCGGGTCACCGCGTGGGGCAGGTGGCCCTGGACGTACAGCAGGCCGGTGAGCAGGGCCGGGTGGCTGAGGTAGATGCCGAAGGACAGGTAGGTGCCGAACTCGATGGCCCGGCGTACGGCGGGCCGGCCGATCTCCCCGATCCACACCGAGAGCAGGTAGAAGGCGCCGATCGCGGCCAGTGACAGCGGTACCGTCACCGGCTGCAGCGAGCGCCCGGCGAACTCGGGCGCCTCACCGGCGCGTACCTCGACCAGGTACACGGCGGTGGCGAGGGCGCAGATCGCCACGAGCGAGGTCCAGACCAGCGTCCGGTGCCGGACCAGCCAGCCGTGGAACGCGTCGAAATGCGCGGCGGCCACCCCGCCGGCGACCACCCAGAACTGGTACGCGGTCAGGCTCGACTCGCCGGCGATGGCCCGCTCCCCGGGTGGCCGACAGCAGCCGCAGGAACAGCGGGAAGACCACCGCGAACTCGACGCTGACCAGCAGGAAGTACATGTGGTACCCGTCGGTGCCCTGGAGCAGCCCGACGAACCAGGTCCACGGCAGCCGCTCGGCGGCCCACCAGGAGTACGCGGTGGCCAGGCCCAGCACCGCGTAGATGGTGCTCCAGACCAGGTACGGCACGCCGAGCACGCTGACCCGCCGGCGTAGCTGCCCGGGTCCCCGCCGGGAGGCGTGGACGAGCACCAGCGCGCTGATGAAGAAGAACGCCTGGCGGGTGTAGTGGAACAGGTTGACCACGGCGTTCGCGCTGACCGAGGTCTGCGCGTTGGCGTTGCCCACGACATGGAGTACGACCACGGACACGCAGATCAGCAGTCGCATGACGTCGATCTGGGGAAGCCGGGCGGGGCGGGCGGCGGGCGGGCTGTCGAAAGGGCGCATCGCCCCCCTACCTTGCCGCACTCTCCGGCGGAAGCAAACTCGATCTCACGAAATCACCTGGTTCAGTCCGGTGGAACGGACCTTGACCAGCCCATCGACGCATGTCACGGTGTCCGAACTGAAAACGTTTGCTGTTTGTTACGACGGAGGACCACCATGACGAGCCGGCGTCAACTCATCACCGCCACGGGTGTGGCCGCGGGCGGCGCGCTGCTGATCGGCGGTACCGGCGCCATCGCCTCGGCCGCGACCGCCCCGAAGCCGGCGGCGGACCCCTGGACCCAGGTCCCGGTGATCCTCGGCCGGATCAAGCCGCCCACCTTCCCGGCCAAGGACTTCCCGGTCACCTCGTACGGCGGCAAGGGCGACGGCAAGACCGACGACACCGCGGCGTTCGCCAAGGCGATCAAGGCGTGCAGCACGGCCGGGGGCGGCCGGGTCACCGTACCGGCGGGCACGTGGCTGACC
>VAXX01000255.1 GCA_005885115.1 Actinomycetota bacterium
CACGCGGCAGAGGGCGGTTCGTGAGTTTCGACACCGGCCACGCTCACCGCAGGACGGACCTCCAGGCACGACGCGGCACAGCGGACAGGGCCTGACCCGATGTCCGTCGCTCAGCGCCGCCAAGGGCAAATCGCGGGTGTCAACGAGCCTTGCGTGGAGGAGCGACCGGCGTGACCGACATACCGATTCGAATCGACACCGACTGAACCGCGCAGCGTCCTGTGGAGACTCCGTCAAACCCCGGGGAACACCACCGGTCGCGTCCCAGCGAGTGGTGTAGAAGCTGGTCGGTCGGCCTGCCGCCGATAGGTGGGCGGGTCATCGCGTGAGTCTCTGTGCTCGACTTTCGGACTTGTGTGGGTCTACGCGGTGGCTTCCGCCCAGGCCAGCTGGGTGGACCACAGCACGACGATGCTCTGGGTGATCAGTCCGAACGGGACAGTGCGGGTCACCGCGGTGGCGGTCATGTACCTACGTCATTGCCGCAGCGCGGCGTGGCGGTACCGGCCCGGACCGGTCAGCTCAGCGAGATGTCGTCGACGAACGTGTACAACACGTCGTTGACGTGGGCGCCGTCCCGGCTCTCGAGCACGACCTGGTACTGGTGGCCGACCGTGCGAGTGACGCTGGCCTGCTCGTACCCGCTGCTGGTGTGGCAGGTCTTGCGAACCACCGTGGTGGACTGGTTGGTGCTCAGGTCGTCACCCAGGCGTCGAACCAGTCGTAGCGGACCTGGTCGTGCAGACCATGCTGTACCGAGAGGAGACGTGGCCGGCATCTGTGGCCGTGATGTTCTGGCGGATGGTCGAGTCCCCGGACGGGGCGGTCAGACCGAGCTGTACGGCGCTCGACCCGTCGTGTACCGGGCTGCCGACCAGGGCCGCCGAGCAGGTGCCAGCCACCACCACCGCTCGCTTCGTACCCGCTCCCGACAGATCTCGCCGGGTACGTTCGCGCAGGTCAACCAGCCCGAACGGCAACGCGCGGCCGGCGCGCACCGGTTCCTGGACAAGGACAGCGCACCCGAACAGTTGCTCGGGGCCTTGCAGGCCGCGGCGGGCGACCAGTTCAAGGGGGAAGGTAGTTAGAGCGCGGACCGCTTGCGGGCGATGGTCAGGCCGTCGGCGATCGGCAGCGGCAACGCCTCCACCCGCTCGTCGGCGGCGACCATCGCGTTGAACGTCCGCAGCGCCTCGGCGCTGCGCCGCTCGGCCCCCTCGGCGGCCAGTTCCGGTGCCAGGACGTACCCGCTCAGAAACACGTTGTCCGCGACGAGCAGACCGCCCGGCCGCAGCATCGGCACGAGCCGCCGGTACCACCGGCAGTACCCTTCCTTGTCGGCGTCCAGGAACGCGATGTCGACCACCGTGCCGGCGGGCAGGCCGTCGAGGACTTCGTCGGCGGGGGCGACCCGGAGGTCGATCCGGTCGGACACCCCGGCGCGCTCCCAGTGCTCCCGGGCGGTGCCGGCCCACCTGTCGGTGACGTCGCAGGTGATCACCCGACCGCCGGGTGCCAGGCCGTACGCCATCGCCAGCGCGGACAGCCCGGTGAAGGTACCGATGTCCACGGCGGTCGTGGCGGCCAGCAGGCGGGTCAGCAACGTGAGCAGCGCGGTCTCCTCGATGGGCACCGCCATCACCGCGATGTCCCCGAGCGCGGCGGTTTCCTCATACAGGCTCGCCAGTACCGGGTCGTGCGGTGTCGCGCACCGCAACAGGTACTCCCGCAGGGCCGGCGTCACCGGAAGGTGCTTCAGCTGCCCGTACGGCTGTCCTGGTCGGGTCGAGGCGTCCCGTGGCATGGCGCTTCCTTCCAGCGACCCGGTTCAGACCGGGTACGTGTCGTGCCGGCGGTACAGGTCGGCCCACTCGTCACCGGTGGGCTGCCGGCCTTCGGCCGCGATCGCGCCCAGCGCCTCGAAGAACCCTTCCCGTGGTGCGCCCGGGGTGAACAGGATCAGCATCGACGCGGGCTCGGCGGACTCATGCCGGAACGCGTGGACGCCGCCCTCGGGGACGAACATGAAATCACCGGGTACC
>VAXX01000256.1 GCA_005885115.1 Actinomycetota bacterium
ACGCTCGTCACCGGTGACCTGTTCGTCGACGACTTCACCGACGCCGCCGGTACCGGCGACGAACTCACCGCCGTCCCCTACTCCTACGTCATCGGCTGACCCACCACGTCACGTTGTCCCGGCCGACCTCAGGGACTGGTGAGGATGACCAGTTGCTGGGTCGCCCGGGTCATCGCGACGTACCGGTCGACCGTTCCTTCGATGCCCTTGCCGAATTCCTCCGGGTCGATGAGGACGACCAGGTCGAACTCGAGCCCCTTCGACAGTTCCGGGGGCAGCGAGCGGACCCGGGAGGTCGCCTGGAATGTGGGGTCGCCGATGACGCAGGCGATTCCGTCGCCGTGCGCGGCCAGCCAGGTATCGAGGATCCAGCTGCGCTCGGACACGGATCCGTGTACGACCGGGACGCCGCCGCTGCGGATGGACGTCGGTACGTTGGCGTCCGGGAGTACGGCCCGGATGACCGGCTCGGCCTCCGCCATGACCTCCTCCGGCGTCCGGTAGTTGATGCTCAGGGTCGCCACGCTGATCCGGTCCAGCCCGATCCGCTCCAACCGCTCCCGCCACGACTCGGTGAACCCGTGCCGGGCCTGGGCGCGGTCCCCGACGATGGTGAAGCTGCGGGACGGGCAGCGCAGCAGCAGCATCTGCCACTCCGCGTCGGTCAGTTCCTGGGCCTCGTCCACGACGATGTGCCCGAACGGGCCGGCGAGCCAGTCCGGGTCGGTACCGGGCAGCCCGCTCTCGTCGACCAGGGCGTCGCGCATGTCCTGCCCGCGCAGCATGATCAGTACGCCTTCGCCGTCGTCATAGGTCTGGGCCTCGAGCAGGTCGTTGACGACGGTGGCCATCCGCTCGCGTTCGGCGGCGACAACGGCGTCGTTCCGGCGCTGGCGTCGGGACGCCTCCGGGTCGCCGAGCCGTTGCCGTGCCGCGTCCAGCAGCGGCAGGTCGGACACCGTCCACGCCTGGGCATCCTTGCGCTGGAGTTTCCGGACCTCGTCGGTACTGAGCCAGGGAGCGCACCTGCGCAGGTACGCGGGTACCGTCCACAGATCGCCGACGAGGTCGGCCGGGTCGAGCAGCGGCCACGCGCGGTTGAAGGCCGTACGCAGGTCCTTGTTACGCAGCAGCGACCGGCGCAGCAGGTCCGGCGACTCGTCGCCGTCGTACCTGTCCACCAGGATCGTGAGCACCTCCTGCCAGATCCGGTCGCGCGCCTCGTTGTGCGGGATACCGGGCTCCGCCGCCTCGAACGCCTCGGCCCAGTCCTCGGCGCTCAGCCGGATGTCGTACTCGTGGATGGTGACCGTCATCCCGGTGGCGGGCGGCTCCTCGTAGAACCGGACGGCCGCCTCGACCGCCGTCACGATCTGGGCGGACGACTTGAGCCGGGCCACCTCCGGGTCCGCCTCGACCGCCGCCGCGGCTCCCTCGGCGACCAGGTCCCGCAGGGTACAGGTCTGTACGCCCTCCTCGCCGAGGCTGGGCAGGACGTCGGAGACGTAGGCCAGGTACGGCTCGTGCGGACCGACGAACAGCACGTCGCCCCGGCGGTGCCCGAGGCGCGGGTCGGAGTAGAGGAGGTAGGCGGTGCGGTGCAGCGCGACGACCGTCTTGCCGGTACCGGGACCACCGTCGACGACCAGCGCGCCGCTGGATCCCGCCCGGATGATGGCGTCCTGATCGGCCTGGATGGTGCTGAGCACGTCCCGCATCCGGGCCGACCGGCTGCCGCCCAGGCTGGCGATGAAGGCGGACTGGTCGTCCAGGGCGGCGGCGTGCCCGGTGAACCCGTCCGGGGTGAAGACCTCGTCCCAGTAGTCGCTGATCCGGCCGCGGGTCCAGCGGTACCGGCGGCGGCTCGTGAGGCCCATCGGGTTGGCGTGGGTGGCCCCGAAGAACGGCTCCGCCGCGGGCGACCGCCAGTCGACCAGCAGCCGGCGGCCCGCGCTGTCGGTGAGGCCGAGCCGTCCGATGTACACGGGCTCGGGGTCGTCGGCGCCGACCATGTGCCCGAGGCACAGGTCCAGGCCGAAGCGGCGCAGGGTACGCAGCCGGGCGCTGAGCCGGCGGACCTCCTGGTCCCGGTCCAGGGCCCGCCGGCCGATGCCGCCGGGCGCTTTCAGCGCGGCGTCGAGGCGCTCGGACAGGTCGGCGATTGACCGTTCAAGGCTCTCGGCGATGGCCGCGAAGTGCCGCTCGTCGCCGGTGATCAGCCTCGGGTCGGCCTTGGGGGAGAGGTGGTCGGGAAGATCAAACGCGCTGGTAGCCATCGGTCAGCGATTCTGCGGTACGACCCGGGTCTTGCCGCAAGCCCCCCGGTGCGCGATATGTTGAAGGTGGCAGGGAGTGGAGGCACTCCCTGCCTTTCTCGTTGAGTCAGCCCGGAGTGCCGGCGGTCAGGGCGGGCGGCACCGGCTGGCCGTCGGTGTCCGGGTAGGTCGGGGTCGGCGGGCGGACGTGGAACGCCCACAGCCGCAGGACCTGATAGTTGATCAAAGGTTGGGCGCACAGCAGGGCCGCCTGGGCGGCGAGTACGGGCACGTGGGCGACCTGGACCAGCACCGGCAGGCCGGCCAGCATGAACGCCAGCCCGCCGAGCGAGGTCAGGTAGAACCGGAAAAGTCCGCGGAGCACCGGGACGGATGCGCGGAACACTCGTTGCCGATACAGGGGGTAGGTCAGCAACGCCGTGGTGATGTTGGCCGCGAGCGCCAGGGCCAGGTACGGCACGCCCCCGGCCGTGAGGAGCCAACCGATCCAGAAGACGCCGTAGTACGTACCGGAGCTGACCCCACCGGCGAGGACGTAGCGGACGCGGCGGTCGTGCAGCAGGGCCATCGGGCTATTATCCAGTTTTGCGAAAAAAGACGACCGTGTGCGAGCGGTACGAGATCGTCCTCGTCGTGGACGGCAGCCCGGACGGCACCTGGGACACGGCCCGCCAGCTCGCCCTGCGGGTACCGGCCGTGCGGGCGATGTGTCTGGCCCGCAACTACGGGCAGCACAACGCCCTGCTGGCCGGGGTACGGGCGGCCCGGCACGACGTGGTCGTGACGATGGACGACGATCTGCAACACCCGCCGGAGGAGGTACCCGCGCTGCTGTCGGCCCTGACCGACGACGTCGACCTGGTGTACGGCGTGGCCCGCGAGGAGGAGCACGGGTTCGCCCGCAGCCTCGCCTCCAGACTGGTCAAGGCGGGTCTGGCCGGCCTGTTGGGAGTGCCGGACGGCCGGGCCATGAGCGCCTTCCGGGCCTTCCGCACGGACCTGCGGACCAGCTTCGACCGGGTCGCCGGTCCGCACGTGTCGGTGGACGTGTGCCTGCTGTGGGGTACCAGCCGGGTCGGCGCCGTGACCGTCCGGATGGACCGCCGCGACCAGGGCCGGTCCGGGTACACGCTGCGTACGCTGACCCGGTACGCCGTCAACGTGATCGCCGGGTACTCGACGGCGCCGTTGCGGCTGGTCACGTACCTGGGCTTCCTGGTCGGTGCCGGCGGGCTGGCGCTGTTCGTACGGGTGCTGTGGCTGTACTTCGCCGGGGTGACCACGGTGCCCGGGTTCACCACGATCGCCGGGATGCTCGCGGTCCTCGCCGCGGTGCAGATGCTCGGGCTCGGGGTGGTCGGCGCGTACGTCGGACGGTTGTACGCCAGCGGCATGGGCCGCCCGACGTACGTCATCCGGGACCGGGTCGAAGCCGGCGCCGAGGCGGTTACGCGGGGCTGAGCGCCTGCTCGGTGGCCTTTCCGGCCCCGGCCCCGGCCCGGACCCGGTACGCCTGGACCGCCGTGACGACCTGCTCCACGCCATCCTGCGTCATGCCGGCGAACAGCGGGAGCCGGATGAGCCGGTCGGCGACCCGTTCGGTGACCGGGCAGCCGTCGCGGGCGACCCGGCCGTACCGCAGGCCCGCCGGGGCCTGGTGCAGGGGTTGGTAGTGGAACGTGGCGTGGACGCCGTGCTCGCGCAGGTGCTCCAGCAGGCCCTGCCGCTCGTCCAGATCCGGCATGAGCAGGTAGTACAGGTGCGCCGGGTGCCCGCGGTCGGGCGGCACGGTGGGTTGGGCGATGCCCTGCTCGGCGGCCCAGTCGGCCAGGCGGGTGTGGTATCCGTTCCACACCTCGTGCCGGCGCCGCTGGGAGACCTCGAAGTGTTCGAGCTGCGCGGTCAGGAAGGCGGCGAGCAGGTCCGAGGGCAGGAAGCTGGATCCGAGGTCGACCCAGCGGTACTTGTCGACCATGCCGCGGAAGAACGCGCGCCGGTTCGTGCCCTTCTCCCACACCCACTCGGCCCGTTGCAGGTAGCTCGATTCGTTGAGTACCAGGGCGCCGCCCTCGCCGCACTGCACGTTCTTGGTCTCGTGGAAGCTCTGTGCGGCCAGCGCGCCGAGGGAGCCGAGGGGCCGGCCGCGGTACGTGCCGCCCAGGCCGTGGGCGTTGTCCTCCACGACGGCCAGCCCGTGCCGCGCGGCGATGTCAAGGATCGGATCCATCTCGCAGGCCACGCCGGCGTAGTGGACCACCACGATCGCCCGGGTCCGGTCGGTGATCGCGTTCTCCACCAGGCGTTCGTCGAGGTTCAGCGTGTCCGGGCGGCAGTCGACGAAGACCGGTACCGACCCGCGCAGGGCGTACGCGTTGGCGGTGGAGCAGAACGTGAACGACGGCACGATCACCTCGTCCCCGGGGCCGAGATCGAGCAGGATCCCGGTCATCTCCAGGGCGTGCGTACCGGACGTGGTCAGCAGTACGGGAGCCCCGACCAGGTCGGCCAGCAGCGCGGTGGCGCGCCTGGCGAAGGGTCCGTCCCCGGAGAGCCGGTCCGAGGCGATCGCCTCCATCAGGTAGCGCGCCTCGGCCCCGGTCAGGTTCGGCCGGTTGAACGGGATCCACGAGCTGCTCGCCATGGAGCGGGAGCATATACGGCGGATATCCCCGTACCCGGATAGAAACGCCCTAAGGGGCGTGTCCTACTTGCCTCGCTATATCGGTTATGTTGCGATCGTACCGCCCGGTCCGCGTGCAGCCGCGAAGGAGATCCATTGACCACCGTGCGGACCCCGCCGTTGTTCCTGACCGATGTCGTCATCGTCGGTGGTTGTGGAAGGGTCGGGCTGCCCCTCGGCGTGGCGCTGGCCAGTCGCGGCCTCGGAGTGGTGCTGTGCGACATCAACGCCGCCGCGGTGCAGACCGTCGACGACGGACGGCTGCCCTTCGCCGAGCCCGGCGCCGCGCAACTCCTCGTCGTGGGCACGCCGATCGACGAACATCTCAACCCCGACTTCGCGGCGGTACCGACGGCGATCGAGCGGTACGCGCAGCACCTGCGGGACGGGCAGCTGATCGTCCTGCGGTCGACGGTGTATCCGGGCGTCACCCAACTGACCGAGCGGCTGGTCCAGCGGTTGGGGGTGGCCGCCGATGTGGCCTTCTGCCCCGAACGCATCGCCGAGGGCAGGGCGATGACCGAACTTTTCGAGCTGCCCCAGATCGTCGCGGCACGCCAGGCGCGGGCGGCGGCGCGGGCCGAGAAGCTGTTCCGGCACCTGACCGAGCGCATCGTGCAGCTCGCGCCCGAGGAGGCGGAGCTGGCCAAGCTGTTCACCAACAGCTGGCGGTACATCAAGTTCGCCGCCGCCAACCAGTTCTGGATGATGGCGAACAGTTGCGGGCTGGATTTCGAGCGCATCCGCAGTGCGGTCCGGTACGACTACCCGCGCGCCGCCGACCTGCCGGGGCCCGGCTTCGCCGCGGGTCCGTGCCTGCTCAAGGACACCATGCAGTTGGCCGCCTTCGCCAACAACAACTTCGCGCTCGGACACACGGCGATGCTCATCAACGAGGGACTGCCGCTGTACCTGGTCGCCCAGTTGGAGGCCCGGCACCGGTTGGCGGACATGACGATCGGCATCCTCGGCATGGCGTTCAAGGGTGGCAGCGACGACCCGAGGGAGAGCCTGGCGTACAAGCTGCGCAAGATCCTGACGTTGAAGGCCCGGGAGGTGCTGTGCACCGACCCGTACGTCCGGGACGAGCGGTTCCTCCCGCTGCCCGAGGTGCTGTGCCGTGCCGATCTGGTGGTGATCGCCGCTCCCCACCCCGAGTACCGCGACCTGACGGCCGAGATCCCCGTTATCGACATGTGGGGGATCGCCGGCCGGGGGGTACGTCTGTGAGAGATCCTGAGGTCTCGGTCGTCATCCCGGTGTACAACGAGGGTGCGGCCATCGTCGGCTGCCTGCGCCGTATCCTGCGAGAGGTCATGTCGCCCTGCGAGATCCTGGTCGTACACGACATGCCCGACGACACCACCGTCGCCCACGCCCGGCCGGTCGTGGCCGCCGACCCCCGGGTACGCCTGGTGCTCAACACGTACGGGCCCGGGCCGGCCAACGCCATCCGGTACGGCATCGACACGGCTCGTTCCCCGGTGTGTGTGGTCACCATGGCGGACGGCTGCGACGATCCGCAGCAGATCGACACGTTGGCCCGACTGGTCGACCGCGGCGTGGTCGTCGCCGCCGCGTCCCGGTACATGCCCGGCGGGCAACAGGTCGGCGGCCCCCGGATCAAGCGCCTGCTGTCCCGCCTGGCCGGGCGGTCGCGTACCGGGTTCGAGATCGGGCTGGAACTGACCGCGAAGGCGGCCCGGCTCGGCCTGCCGGTCGCCGAGATCCCGACCATCTGGCTGGACCGGCGGCTGGGCCAGTCGCGCTTCGACCTCTGGCGGTTCCTGCCCGGGTACCTGAAGTGGTACTTCGCGGCCTTCGGTCGGCGGCCGAACGTGGTGGACCCGTCCCGGGCCGAGGGTGCCGAGGTTCCCGCCGACGCGTACGTGCCGGCCCCGTAGCTGTCGCAGTTCACGATTCCCCAGGGAGACCAGGCGTGGCGAAGGTTCTGATGACCGGCTCGGCCGGGTTCATCGGCGGGTACGTCGTCCAGGAGTTGCTCGACCGCGGGCACGAGGTTGTCGGTGTCGACAACTACTCGAAGTACGGCCCGGTCAGCCGCAGCTACGACACCCACCCCCGGTACCGGTTCGTCTTCGGCGACGCCCGGGACACGACACTTCTCACCGAACTCCTGGCCGACTGCGAACACTTCATCGCGGCGGCCGCGATGATCGGTGGTATTTCGTACTTCCACACGTATCCGTACGACCTGTTGGCGACCAACGAACGGATCATCGCGGCCTCCTGCGACGCCGCGATCGCCGCGCAGCGCGGGGGACGGCTGCGGAAGGTCACCTATGTGTCCTCGTCGATGGTGTACGAGTCGACCGACCGGTGGCCTTCGCTGGAGGGGGACGAGCGGCGGGTACCGCCACCCCGGTCGTCGTACGGGTTCCAGAAGCTGGCCGTGGAGTACTTCGCGCGGGCCGCGTGGGACCAGTACGAGCTGCCGTACACCATCGTCCGCCCGTTCAACTGCGTTGGCGTGGGCGAGGGGCGGGCGCTCGGCGACGTGGATGTGCTGTCCGGCAACGTGAAACTGGCCATGTCGCACGTGGTACCCGACCTGGTGCAGAAGATCGTGAAGGGCCAGGACCCGCTGCGGATCCTCGGCGACGGCAGCCAGGTGCGCCACTACACGTACGGCGGCGACCTGGCCAAGGGCATCGTGACGGCCATGGAGCACCCGGCCGCGGACAACGAGGACTTCAACCTCTCCACCGCCCGGTCCACCACCGTCGTCGAACTGGCCCAGACGATCTGGCGGAAGATCAAGGGTCCGGACACCCCGCTGCGACTCGCGCACGACCCGGCGTTCGACCACGACGTACAGCTGCGGGTCCCGGATACCACCAAGGCCATGGACGTCCTCGGCGTCCAGGCGACCACGACACTGGACCAGATGCTGGACGAAGTGATTCCGTGGATCACGCAGGCGGTCCACGACGGCCGGCTGTGACCATCGTCCGGGACCGCCCCCGGCCCGTCGCACCGACCTGGTGGGCTGAACTTTTCCCCGCCGCTGCCCGCCAGCCGGTCACCGCCCGGAACGTGGGCCTGGGCGTGCTCGCGGTCATCGCCGGGGCGGCGTTGAGTCTCGGCCGGATCGGTGGTCCGGGGCCGTTCGACTCGATCTGGGCCGAGGACGCGCAGGACTTCCTCACCGACGCCCTCACCAAACCGGGCGCCCAGGCCGTCTTCACGCCGCTCAACGGATACTTCGTGATCGGCCCTCGCCTCCTTGCCGAGGTGGCTTCGGCCTTTCCGGTGGCCTGGGCGCCGGCGGTGCTGTCGACCGAGGCGGCACTGGTCACCGCGCTGGTGGCACTCGGCGTGTACGTGGCCGGTGGCGGGTACCTTCGCCACCCGCTGTCGCGTCTGTTGCTGTCGGTACCCGTCGTCGTGGCGCCGGTCGCCGAGAACCACTTCGCGACCTGCGCAAACAACCTGGCCACCGGGCAGTTCGTCGCGCTGTACGGGCTGTTCTGGCTGCTGCTGTGGGTACCCGGGTCGCGGGCCGGCACGGTCACCGCGGTAACCGCAGTCGGGCTGATCGCGGTCAGTACGCTGCTCGCCGCGGTGTTCCTGCCCCTGGCACTGGTACGGCTGTGGGCCCGGCGGGACCGAGGTGCGCTCGTCATGTCCGGGCTGATGGTGCTCGGCGCGGCGCTGCATCTGGCCGCGTTGGCACTGGGCCTGACCGTCCGGCCGCCCGCGACCGCGACGCCCATCCCGGCGGTGGCGAGCGGATACGCCGGTTGGGCGGTACCGCATGAGGTCCTCGGCTACCGATGGCTGGACCCACCGCCGGTGACCAGCGGGATCGCTGCGAGCCCGATCCACCACTGGTACCAACCGGTCGCGGTCCTCGTGGCCTGGCTGATCGCCGCGCTGGCCCTCGGGTCGGCGCTGTCCCGCGTCACTCGTCCACTGTGGACAGTCGCGGTTCCGGCCGCGTTCCTCAGCGCCGTCCTGCTGGTCGTCGAGATCGCGTCCAGCGGTGTCCAGGAGCGGTACGCCATCGCGCCCGGTCTGCTGCTGGTCGCCGCCCTGGTCGCTGTGCTCCAGCCCGGCGCCGGCCGTACCGGCCTCACTCCGTTGACCTGCTACGGACTCGTGCTCGCCGTGGTCCTGTGCGTGAACTATCGCGGGGACTCCTGGCGGACGCTGGGCCCGAGTTGGCGTGACCGCCTCGCGGTGGCGGTCACCCAGTGCCGTACCAACCCGGCTCAGTCCCGGGTCGATGTGCCGACCTCACCGGGCGCGCTCGGTTGGCGGGTCGAGGTGCCATGCGTACGACTGCGGTGAACCGCGTACCGGCGCCCCGGCAGGGTACGCTCGCCGACCGGTACTCCGGCCGGGACAACGCCATCGGCCTGATCCGGCTGCTCCTCGCCGTCGGCGTTCCTTTCGGTGTACGGGTTCTTCGTCCTGTCCGGCCTCCTGATCACCCGAAGCGCCCGGGGTACCACGGTCGGCCGGTACGCCTGGCGCCGCGCGATGCGGATCTTCCCGGGACTGTGGGTCTGCCTCCTGGTCACCGCGCTTGTCGTGGCACCACTGCTGGCGGTGCGCGAGCACGGCAACCTCAACGGCTTCTGGGCGGGACCCGCCGGTCCGCTCCAGTACCTGTCGGCGAACTGGTGGAGCGGTGTGCGCCAGTGGGGGATCCACGACCTTATGGTGCACACCACACCCTGGGGCCGGTACCACGCGGCGAGTGTGTTCGACGGCGCGTTGTGGTCACTGTGCTATGAGGTGTGTGGCTACGTGGTGATCGGTGTGTTCGCCGCCGCCGCGGTCCTCAAGCGCGCACCCCGGCTCGTACCGCTGCTGGTGCTCGCCGCCTACTTCGTCATCGTCACCGACTACTGGGACCTGTGGAGCTGGACGGCCGAGCCGCTCAAGGCGTCGTACAGTGCGATCACCGTGCCGCTGCTCGGCCCGCTCGACCTGCGGTGGGTGGTGTATCTCGGCTTCCTGTTCCTGCTCGGTTCGACCTTCGAGCTGTACCGCGAACGGATCCCGGTACACGACGGGCTCGGGATCGCCTCGGCCGTGGTCACCGCGGTCACGTTGCACACCGGCGGCTTCTACCTGCTCGGCTTCCCGGCGTACGGGTACCTCCTGGTGTGGCTCGGGATCCGGCCGGCCGTGGTCACCGCGGTCACGTTGCACACCGGCGGCTTCTACCTGCTCGGCTTCCCGGCGTACGGGTACCTCCTGGTGTGGCTCGGGATCCGGCTGCCGCCGTGGCTGCGCCGGATCGGGCGCCGGAACGACTACTCGTACGGCATCTACATCTACGGTTTCGTCGGTCAGCAGGTCTTCGCCAGTCTCGGGTACACCCGGTGGGGGTACGTCCCCTTCGCGGCCATCTCGGTCACCGGTGCCTTCGTGGCGGCGTTCCTGTCCTGGCACCTGGTCGAGAAGCACGCGTTGGCACTCAAGGACTGGGCGCCGTTCCGGCGGCGGGCGGTACCGCAGGATGAGCAGCCGGTGCCGGAGCCGGAGCTCGTCGTCGTCGGGGCGCCAGCCGAACCGGGTACGGAAGCGGGCCAGCGGCAGTAGCGGTTCACCGGTCGCGTCGTCCACGAGACGGTCGATCCGCAGCAGGCCCTCGCCGCAGACCACGACCGGCCGGCCGCCGTCGACGAGGATGACCTTCCCGGCGGTACGGTTCTCCACGGGTACGTCCGGGCGCTCCTGCGCCGCGAGCACCCGTACCAACCGGTCCCCGACCAGCGCGCTCGCCCCCCGGTACGGGTGCCCGACCACGTCCACGAAACGCCGGATCCACCCGGCCGGTCGGGTCCAGTCGATGCGGTAGTCCTCGTCGTCGCGCCACAGGGCGTACGTCGCCCTGGAATGGTCCTGCGGCGTGCCGGTGACCGGCCCACCGGCCAGTACCTGGCCGACGAAGCCGACCGCGAGCCGCGCGTACACCGGCGCCAGCAGCTCGATCGCGTCCGCCACCCGGATCGGGTACGAGACGTCGACCGCCTCCTGGGCCAGGATGTCGCCCTCGTCGTACCCGGCGCTCGCGAGCAGCGCCGTCGCACCGATCCGCGGTTCCCCGTTGACCAGGCAGGACACCAGTGGCGCGAATCCCCGGTACCGGGGCAGCAGCGAGTCGTGGATGACGGCCAGCCGGTCGGTACCGCGGACCAGCCACCGCCAGCCCACGGCGAGGCAGTACCCGTCCGGGGCGTAGTCCAGTTCGACGGCTGGGTCGGCCGCGCCGACGACCCGGCCCACCGCCGACGGGCCGTACCGGTTCACCACGGCGTCCAGGACGGCGAGTCCCTTGCGGGTCATCAGGAACAACGTGACCGGCACGGGCTCACCGGTCCGGCCGGCGGGCCCGCAGCATGAGCGAGACGCCGGGCAGCCCGCCCAGCGGCAGTAGCCGCTCGGCCGCGACGACGCCGCCGAACAGGGCGTTGGCGAGCGGGTTGACCTTCGTGACCGAGCAGCCGCTGGCCCGGCGGCGGGCCAGCGCGACGGCCGGGCGCAGCAGCACGTTCCAGCTCCACAGCGCCTCGACCGCGAAACCCGCTCCGGCAACGAGGTCGGCGAGCCCGGCGCGCGTGTACCGCCGGACGTGCCCGCTGGCCACGTCGTGCGCCGACCACAGGGCCATGTCGCAGGGGACCGCGACGAGCAGCGTCCCGCCCGGACGCAGTACCCGGTGCAGTTCGGCGGCGGCCAGGTCGTCCTCATCGAT
>VAXX01000257.1:0-1838 GCA_005885115.1 Actinomycetota bacterium
AGAACGTCGCCGTCTCCACCGTCTCGGCGAAGGCTCCGGCGTCGAGGAGGGCGTCGCGCAGGTACGGGCCCTGGAACCGGCCGCGCGCCCAGTCCTGCCCCGGCCGCTCACCCAGCGGGGTACCGCCGGCGTCGCGGAGGACCGCCTCGACCGCGGGTACGGGTCCGTCCTCGTACGCGACGACGGCGAGGCAGCCGCCGTCCGTCGTCGGGCCGGTCAGGGCCGTCTCGTACTCGTCGGACAGGCGCAGCATCGCCGGTACGGGACCGTCCTGGGCCAGCCGGCGCAGCGCGGCGACCCCGTCGGGGAAGGTGCCGAACCGCCAGCCGGTGTACGCGTACCGGGTCGGGGCGCGGTGGAGCCGTACGGTCACCTCGGTGATGACGCCGAGGGTGCCTTCCGAGCCGAGAAACAGTTGCCGCAGATCGGGTCCGGCACCGGAGCGCGGTGCCCGGCCGAGGTCCACCGTCCCGCGCGCAGTCGCCACCCGCAGGGCCACGACCAGTTCGTCGAAGCGCCCGTACCGGACCGAATACTGGCCGCTGGACCGGGTGGCGGCGAAGCCCCCGATCGTGGCGTACTCGAACGACTGGGGGAAGTGGCCGAGCGTGAACCCTTGCGCGGCAAGGAGTTCCTCGGCCACCGGGGCGCGCAGACCGGCGCCGAGGGTGGCGGTCCGGGATACCGGGTCGATCTCGAACGTGTCCAGGCGGGCGAGGTCCAGCGCGACGACACCGGCGAAGCCGGTGCGGTCCGGGGCCAGGCCGCCGACGACGGACGTACCACCGCCGAACGGGACCACCGCGATCCGCTGCCGGGTACACCAGTCCAGGATGGCGAGGACCTCGTCGTGCGAGCCGGGGACCACGACGACATCGGGCGCGTCATGGACCGCGCCGGCCCGGATCCGCAACAGGTCCACTGTGGACTTTCCCCGGGTGTGCCGGATCCGGTCCTCGGCACTGGTGCGGACGTACCCCTCGCCGACGATGGCACCCAGCCCGACCGGGTCGAATCCCGGCGCGGGCAACCCGATCTCGTCCAACGTGACGGTGGGGCGCTCGGGTGGGCGTACCCCCAGGGCGTTTTCCAGCAGCGCGCGCAACCGCGGCGGCAAGCTGACCGCGTGGGCCGGGTCGCCCCAGCCGGACCAGCGCATCGGGGTCATCCGTAAACTGTGTGGCATCACCGCTCCGCCCGCAACGACTTCCCTGAACGCCGCCCGGCGCGCCCGTGATCTGGCCGACCTCGCCGACGGCGCGGTGGTCGACGTGCTCGTGGTGGGGCTCGGGGTGACCGGCGCCGGGGTGGCGCTCGACGCGGCCGCGCGCGGGCTTTCGGTGGCCGCGCTGGACGCGCATGATCTGGCGTTCGGCACGTCGCGGTGGAGTTCGAAGCTCGTCCATGGCGGCCTGCGGTATCTGGCGCACGGAGACGTTGCGGTGGCGTACGAGTGCGCGCGGGAACGGGGGGTCTTGCTGACCCGGACCGCCCCGCACCTGACCCGGCCGCTGCCCGTGCTGCTGCCGCTGACCTCTGACGTGTCAACGGGTGTGGCCCGGCTGCACCGCGCCGGGATCACCGCCGGGGACGCGCTGCGGGTGGCCGCCGGCACGCCGGCCGCGCTGCTCCCCCGGGCCCGGCGGGTCTCCGCCGCGCAGGCGCGGCGGTGGGCGCCCGGGTTGCGCGCGAACGGCCTGCGCGGCGGCAACCTCAACTGGGACGGCCAGTTGGAGGACGACGCCCGGCTGGTCGTGGCGATCGCCCGGACGGCGGCGGGTTTCGGCGCCCGGATCCTGACCCGGTGCCGGGTGACCGCGCTGTCCGGGGACGGCGCG
>VAXX01000257.1:2034-5074 GCA_005885115.1 Actinomycetota bacterium
GAACCGGTCGACACGATCGAGGATGTACCGGTCGCACCGGAGTCGGACGTGACGTTCCTGCTCGACGTCCTCAGCACCGCACTGGAAACGCCGCCGACACGGTCGGACGTGCTCGGTACCTTCGCCGGCCTGCGCCCGCTGCTGGACGACGGGAACGTCCGCAGTGCCGATGTGTCCCGCCGGCACGCCAGCCGTACGTCGGCCGACGGGGTGGTCACGGTCGTCGGCGGGAAGCTGACCACGTACCGGCGGATGGCACAGGAGGCGGTGGACACGGTGGTACGGCTACGGAACCTGCCGGCGACACGGTGCCGTACGAGCCGGCTGCCGCTCGTGGGGGCCGCGCCGCGTACCCAGCTCCCGCTGATCCAGGCACCCGGACGGTTGGTCCGGCGGTACGGCACCGAAGCGCCCGCGATCGCCGCACTGTCCACTGTGGACAGCGTTGCGGGGTTGGACGTGAGCGACGGTGAGCTGCGCTGGGCGGTCCGGCACGAAGGCGCGCTCGACGTGGACGACCTGCTCGACCGGCGTACCCGGATCGGGCTGATCCCCGCCGACCGGGCCGCCGCACTGCCTACCGCGCAGGCGATCCTGGCTGACGAGCGCTGATGTGCACCGTCCTGCTCCGCTGCACACCCGGCGCGCCCGTGCCGGTCATCCTCGGCGCGGTCCGCGACGAATTCGTTGACCGCGCCTGGGATGCGCCGGCGGCGCACTGGGGCGGACGGCTGCTCGGCGGCCGGGACCGGACCGCCGGCGGCACCTGGCTCGCCGTCGATCCCGACCGGCCGGCGGTCGCGGCCGTCCTCAACGGCGTGCGGCGTCCGGTGGACGCCCGGCCGAGCCGGGGCCGGCTGCCGCTCGCGGCGCTGCGCGGTCAGCCGGTGCCGGAGGACATCGAGGGGTACGACGGCTTCCATCTGGTACGCGCCACGGTGTCCGAGATCCGGGTCTGGTCGTGGGACGGGACCACGCTGGACGAGCGGTGCCTCGGGCCGGGCGACCACGTGATCGTCAACCGGGGCGTCGATCCGGCCGACCATCCGTACAGCGGTGGGCTGCCCGCCGGGGCGGACTGGGTGGCGCTGCTGGCCACCGATCCCGTCCTGATCGACGGAACGGTCGCCGGCAAGCGGTACGGCTCCACCTCGACCAGCCTCGTCCGGCTCAGCGAAACCGGCGTGCGGTACGCCTTCAACCCGCGTCCACGGGACCCGGCCGGCTGGTACGACGTCCCGGTCCCGCCGCGCTAGACCCAGTCGCCGGTGCGCGCCGACTCGTACATCGCCGCGACGACCCGCTGCGTCGACAGGGCGGACGGTCCGCTCGCGAGCGGCTCCCGACCTTCCCGGAACGCGTCGATCGCGTCCGCCAGCAGGGCCCGGTGCCACGAGGTCGGCATCGCGGACGGGTCGACGGCGGTGGACGCCGCGTCGCCGGCCGTGACCACCTCCGGCTCGGCGCCGGGCGTCGGGAAGCGCAGCAGCTCCGCGCCGCAGAGGTATGCGGTGCCGGCCGTACCGGAGACGGTCAGCTCCTCGTCCCGGCCCGGGTACGCGGCGAGGGTGGCGTACACCGGCACCAGCCGGCCTCCGCCGTAGTCCAGGACTCCGGTGACCGTGTCCTCCGCCTCCATCGGCTGGGTGGCCCGGCCGCACTCCGCACGTACCCGCACCGGGGCGCCGAGTACCCACAGCAACAGATCCAGCGTGTGGATCGCCTGGGTGATGAGTACGCCCCCGCCGTCGCGCGCGTACGTGCCCCGACCCGGTTCGGCGAAGTACGACGCGGGACGCCACCACGGTACGGACACCGAGCCGCCGGTGAACGTACCCAGGGCACCGGAGTCGACCAGCGCGCGCAGGGCCCGGCCGGCGGGCTTGGTCCGGTGCTGGAGGCACACGGCGAGCCCGATGCCGGCGTCCCGGGCCACCCTCACCAGTTCCTCCGCGCGGTCCAGGCGGACCTCCAGCGGCTTCTCCACCACCACGTCGATGCCCCGCGCGGCGGCTTCCCGGACCAGTTCCAGGTGGGTGTTCGCGGGCGAGGCGATGACCGCGAGATCCGCCCCGCGTTCCAGCGCCTCGGTCGCCGGCCAGTCCACGTGCGCCCCGGGGAACACCGCCAGGGCCGCCGCCCGGCGTTCGGGATGGCCGGTCACCACGGCCGTCACGGCACAGTCCAGCTCCCGCAGCGCCCGCAGGTGCGCTCCGGCACCGTTGCCCGCCCCGATCACGACCACCCGGGTCATCGGGTGTCCACAATGGACCGGGCGATGATGATGCGCTGGATCTCGCTGGTGCCTTCGTAGATCGTGGTGATCCGGGCGTCCCGGTACAGCCGCTCGGCCACCCCGCCCTGGATGTACCCCGCGCCACCGAAAACCTGTACGGCCGTTGAGGTGTGCCGTACGCACGCCTCCGACGCGTACAGCTTCGCCATCGAACAGGCGGTCGCGGCGTCGGCGGATCCGGCGTCGAGCAACCGGGCGGCGTCCTCGGCGAGCAGCAGTCCGGCCCGGTACTCGGTGTAGGCGTCCACGAGCGGGAAGGCGATCGCCTGATTGGCGCCGATCGGGCGGCCGAAGGCCACCCGGTGCCCGGCGTACTCCGCCGCGACGGTCAGCGCCGCCCGGCTGATCCCCAGCGACAGCCCGGCGATGCCCAGCCGACCCTTGGCCAGGACGTCGGTCACGTAGTGGAAGCCGGCGCCCTCGGCACCGAGCAGCGCCCCGGCCGGCAGCCGCACCCCGTCGAACCGCAGCCCACCGACCTGGCTGGCCCGCTGCCCCAGCTTGCGTTCCTTGTACGTCCGGGCGGCGCCGGGCTCGTCGAGGTCGACCAGGAACACCGAGAGCGTGTCGCCGGTACGGGCGAGGACGACGGCGAAGTCCGCGACGGGAGCGTTGTGGATGAACACCTTCTCCCCGTTGAGGATCCAGTCCGGCCCGTCCCGCCGGGCCTCGGTGGCGATCCCGCGCAGGTCCGAACCGGCCTGCGGTTCGGTCAGCGCGTACGCACAGAACCGTTGCGCGGTG
>VAXX01000258.1 GCA_005885115.1 Actinomycetota bacterium
CGATGAGCTGACCATCTTCAACTACTTCGGTGGCGATGGTCGGTGGTCGGAGGACGGGTTCGAGGTGACGACGGATCCGGTGGTGGCGAAGCTGTGTGCCGCGGCGTTCGAGGCGGTGTGGGAGCGCGCCGTACCGCACGCCGAATACCAGCCGGCCTGAGCTGCCACCGGTCGCATGGCTGTGCCCCTACCGTCGTCAAGTGCTCAGCAGATGCGGCAGTCGCTTGGCCTCCGGCTGCGGGAAATCCGTATCCACGCTGGGCTGACGGCCCGCGATCTCGGTCGGCTGATGGGGCGGCATGGCTCGAAGATCTCTCGAATCGAACACGGGACCGTCACTCCGTCCGCAGCCGACATCCGGACTTGGTGTACGCATTGCGGGGCTCCCGATGAGGCGGCCGATCTGGTTGCCTCGGCACTCGTCGTCGATGGCATGTTCGTCGAGTGGCACCGCATCGAGCGCACGGGACTGCGTCAGGAACAAGAGGCGATACTTCCGATCTTCGATCGGACCCAGCGATTCCGCGCCTACTCGTCGTGGCTGGTACCAGGGGTGCTTCAGACCAGCGCCTATACCCGGGCGGTGCTTGAGGTGGTCACCAGGCAGCGGGGGTTGCCAGACGATATCGACGACGCGATCGCGTCACGGAGGGACCGTCAGCGGATCCTTCATCAGGGCGACCACCGGTTCGCTGTGCTCATCGAGGAGTCGGTCCTTCGTGGCGGGGTAGCCAGCGCAGAGGTAATGGTCGGCCAGCTCGGTCATCTGATCGCCGTCTCCGCGCTGCCCCGGGTGAGCCTGGGCATCGTGCCGATGCGAGCGGACCGGTCTGCCTGGCCAGTCGAGGACTTCTGGGTGTTCGACGACGCCCGGGTGAACGTCGAACTGGTCTCGGGCTGCCTCACGATCACGCAGCCCCGAGAGGTCGCGATGTACATGAACATGTTCGGCGAGTTGGCCGGCCAGTCGGTCTACGGCGCCGCCGCGAGGGCGCTGATCGCGTCGGCGATCGAGGCACTCGATGCGGGTACCCTCGACGAGGGTATCGGGACGAGGTGAGAGTCCTCATGGACGAGTTGCGACTGCCGGCGCTGGAGGGGCGGTACGGCGACCATCCCGACGCGGTACGGGTCGGCGACGCCGCCATCTCGTGGGAAGCCTTGCGGGACAAGGCGGACGCGCTGGCCCGCCGGATCGCCGGTGCGACCGGGCTCGCGGTCCACGCGACGCCCAGCCTGGACACGGTGACCGCCGTCGTGGCGGGGCTGCGGGCGGGCGTACCGGTGGTGCCGGTCCCCGCCGACGTCGGGGACGCCGAACGCGCGCACATCCTCGCCGACTCGGGCGCATCGCTATGGGCCGACGGCGCATTGACCGAGCTACCCACACACAACACCCGGCCGGACGCCGCGCTCGTGCTCTACACCAGCGGCACCACCGGCCCCCCGAAGGGCGTGCTGCTGGGTGCCGAAGCGCTGGCGTACGACCTGGACGCGCTCGCCCGGGCGTGGCAGTGGACCCCGGACGACACGCTCGTGCACGGGCTGCCGCTGTACCACGTCCACGGGCTCGTGCTCGGCGTACTCGGGGCGCTGCGGATCGGGTCGCGGCTGGTGCACACCGGACGGCCGACCACGGCGGCGTACGCGGCCGCGAACGGGAGCCTCTACTTCGGCGTACCCACCGTGTGGTCCCGGATCTGCGCGGACCCGGCGGCGGCCGCGGCCCTGCGCCCCGCGCGGCTGCTCGTCTCCGGCAGTGCCGCCCTGCCCGCGGCGGTGTTCGAGGCCATGTCCGTCCAGTGTGGACACACACCGGTCGAGCGGTACGGCATGACCGAGACCCTCATCACGGTCAGCGCCCGCGCGGACGGCCCGCGCCGCGCCGGCGCCGTCGGCACCCCGCTGCCCGGGATCCAGACCCGGCTGGGCGCCGACGGCGAGCTGTTCGTGCGCGGCCCGACGCTGTTGCGCGGCTACCGCAACCAGCCGCCCGCGACCGGGCCGGACGGCTGGTTCGCGACCGGCGACATCGCCGAGATCGAGCCGGACGGCACCCACCGGATCGTCGGGCGGGCCAGCGTCGACCTCATCAAGAGCGGGGGGTACCGGGTCGGTGCCGGCGAGGTCGAGGAGGCGCTGCTGGCCCACCCGGGGGTACGCGAAGCGGCCGTCGTCGGTGCCCCGCATCCCGATCTGGGTCAGGAGATCGTCGCGTACGTGGTCGCCGACGGGGTGTCCGAGGCCACGCTGATCGAGTTCGTCGCCGCGCGGCTGGCCCGGCACAAGCGCCCCCGCCGGGTACACCTGCGTGATGCCTTGCCCCGCAACGCTTTGGGCAAGGTGCGCAAGCAGCTCCTGTGACTACGATCGGCGTATGGCATCGCGTAGGGCACGGATCGGGTTCTGGGTCGGGATCGCCATCGCCGTGTTCGTCCTGGCCCTGATCGCCGCCATCACGTTCACCGGCCACGGCAGCGAGTACGGCGGCGGTGGCGGCGGGTACTAGACGGATGAGCTGCTTACCGGAGGCGGGGGTCACGTGATCCCGGGGAGTGAGTGCACCCGTCGCTCGGCAAGGTCCGGCAGGTGTTGCGCGGCTACCACAAAGTCTTTGTCGTCGTGCAGGACGACGAGTCCGTGGATGGCCGCACAAGCGCAGACCAGGAGGTCTACGCAGGACAGCGCTCGATGCGCGCCAGCCCGCAAGAGTCGGTACTGCGCCGACTCGACCCACTGCCACGCTGTCTTCGGTACCGCAGCGTC
>VAXX01000259.1 GCA_005885115.1 Actinomycetota bacterium
GGATGGTGGTGGTGGCGTCAGTCATACTGCCCATTCTGGCGTACGCGACAATAGAAACCTATGTCCGGTATTTTCCGGCTGTCCGGTGGGTAGCCGGGATCCGACCGCCCACCGGACAGGCTGAACCGGTGCGCCATGCCCGCTACGTCGACGTCCATCTTGAACCTCAGCGCACCGGCCCGGTCGGACCCGCTCATGCGCCGGCCGCGGGCACCTGGCCGAGGATCACACGCAGGGGGTGGCCCAGCCCTCATTCGCCGTCGGCGTTTCTACGTACCAGCAGACCCGGGATGCCGACCGCTGCCGCACCGGCGATGTATCGGTGTTGCCCTCGGGCCACGGCTCCCGTCGGTTACCTACCGAGGGACGCGAGGGTGGCGTCGATGGCGTCCAGCAACTCCTTGTGACATTCGGGCCGGTAGATGGAATCCATGTCTACGCCGCATTCGCACTGCCGTTCCCGCAGCAGTGGCTCGTGCGCGTACGGCACCGATATCGGGAAGGCGAAGGGGTCGAGGTCGGGAGACCGTACCAGGAGTGCGTCGAACGGGTCTTGGACGTCGCCGGCCACCTGGAGCCAGTGGACGTACCGCCCGTAACGGACCACGCCGGCCCCGATGGCTTTCGTCCACTGCGTGAACAGAGCCGCCAGGCTGGTGGCGGCTCGCATCGAGTCCCAGGTGTCGGGGCGGAACTCGTAGCGCCAGATCTCACCCTCACGGTCGCCGGCAAGTACGAAGGTGTACACCATGTCGCCGAAGTGGAACAGGGGTAGCTGATGCCGCCACGGGAAGGGCGTGGCGAAGGAGAAGGACAAGCTGTCCAGTGACTCCTGGGCGTCGGTCGGCCACGGCAGGATGCCCCCGCCCTCGGGCAGGACCGGGCTGGGGTCCCATCCCTGGGACCGGAGCCAGATCAGTTGTTCCGCGACGTGGTCGACGTCGAAGAGCCGGTACACCAGTGGCGGAGGCGGCCCGCCGTCCGCGTCGGGGGGATCGGGCCACGCGACGCCCGCGGCGATCGCCGCCCCGCGGTACGCCTCGAACGCATCGCGCAGCGCCGGCATGTCATCGAGCATCAGGGACCTCCGGCCGTTGTGGGCAGCGACGGCTTCAGGCACGCCGTGAACGACTGCGCTGGACGAGATTCGTCGCCACAGGTCGAGCGGCCACACCGTGCGCCTCTGCCACTCCTGCTGGTGGTGACCACCAGCAGGGCTATGATGCCGGCGTGTCGTAGGACCGAGGAGGCTACCGTGCCGGATGCTGACCGAATTGAGGAACTGCGCACGGCCGAGCGCCAACTACAGGCCGCGCAGCTGGCCTGCAAGTCCGACGACTTGCGTATGCACGGGACCGGCGAGCAGAAGATCACCCGAGTCGAGGAGGAGGACCTGTCCGTGCTCGTCGCGCGTGACACCGGCATCACCTGCTTCCTCGGCACGCTCGAAGGCACACTGTCAGGTACGCAGTTCACCGCACGAATCAGATACACGCGCACATGGATCCACGACATTTCCGGCTGGCGCCTACTGGCCGTGCACGTGAGCGACGCCGGCTGACCGCTCCAACGCCGTACACCGTCTCTTGCTTGATGGAACCCGGACCGAGTTGGCGCCCGGGGCCGCGACCTGTCAGATCCTCGCTTCAGCCCTGGAGCTGAGGAAGCTGGCGGCGTACATGACGGCTTCCGCGACCATCTCGACGGAGTCCTGGGTCAGGTTCTCGATCTCCTCGCGCAGGCACATCTTGTAGAAGGTGCAGATACTCGCGCCGATACGCAGAACGCTCTCGGCTTCTGGCGGCCCGGCCAACCGCCCGGCGTCGAGCGCCTCCACGGCTTCCTTCCACCGGATTCCGATGGCGTCGACCGGGTCGCCGTACAGCGCGACGAACGGGACGAACTCCGGTCGAGGAAGCCAGTATCCGTGCCGGAGCAGCAACCTCGCGGAAGCCTCGTGGATGTACACACCACTGGCTCCCCGCATCAGCAGCTCTTCGAGCTGGTCGGGCTCAAACCGCGCTAGCGGGTCCATCCTCACTCCTCCGGAAGCAACGGCTCCTCGACCGGATCGATCCCGGCCGCGTCACCCAGGTTCCATTCGCTGACAGCCCTCGGCGCCGGACCGGTGTTTCCTGAATTCGGGTTGGGGTTACCGGCCCCGGGTACCCGATACCCCTTGGGATCGCCCTTCCACTGCCATTTGAAGTACGGCCCCCGATGGACGACGTCTCGGGAAGTGCTTTCTGGATTGCCAACCTCCCAGAAGGCGCTGACTGACTTGTCGCTGGGATCGTACGCCCGCCAACCGCGGCCCCCGGTCGCCGCCGTCTCATTCATCTTTTCGACTGTGAGTCCGGAGTTTTTCGCCAGTTCCAGGAACTCGTCCTCGGTGGCGCCGCGCATCGACTGGGGGTTGTTGAGCCGCCGGGTCGGGCCGTCCCCGTTGATCAGCTCGGCCCCGTCATCGAGCGGGTCCGGATCGGTCAGCGGGTTCATCGCCTCGACCTGGGCCTTCAGGTCCGGAGGGCAGATGTCTCCTGGATTACCGCAGACGTCCGCCCAGACCTTGTACCGTGGGTCGTTCTGGTGGATGAGGACGTGCGGGCTGAGCTTGACGATGGGATCGGGCGGAGCCGGGCTCCACGACCCTCCCGGATCCGCCTGGAAGCCGGACGGGTCGGGGTTCGCGTTCGGGGCGTCGGCGCCGCTGCACTGGCGTTCCTCCCCGTCCGGGCCTTCGCACGTCGCCTGCAGGCCGGTGGGGTCCGTCCGGACCTCCGGGTTGTCCCCCGCGTACGTGTACCCGTTCAGCTGTCCCGGGTCCTTCTTCTCGAACACCGGGTCGACGCTGATGAACCTACCGAGCGCGGGGTCGTAAAATCTGGCGCCGATCGCGGTGAGGCCGGTCCCGGTGTCGGCCGGCTTGTTGAGGAAGGCGCGGTTGTCGGGCCACGTGCCGGCGGTACCACGCGGGTCGCCGTAGGGTGTGCTCTGCCGCCACGTCGGATTCTGCGTCGTGTTGTCCAGGTAGAACGCCGGCGTACCGTGCTGGTCGGTGACCTCGAAGCGGTACGCGGTCGTCGCCGTACCGGTCCGGACCGCGACGGCTCCGCCGGGAAGCTGGTAGTACCGGGTGCCCGTCGTCGTACCCGCGGAGTTGCTGAGCACGATCTGCTCACCCGGCAGGTAGAGCGTCGTCGTCGCCGGGTCCTTCTGGACGAGCAGGTTTCCGTCCGCGCCGTAGGTGAAGGTGCTCGTACCGTTGGCGGTGCTGGCGATGGCGGTGAGCCGCCCGGCGTCGTCCCACGTGAGGGTCTGGCTGCCCTGGCCCGCGTTGCGCATCGTCGTGTTGCCGGTCGAGTCGTACGCGTAGCTGGTGGTCCCGCTCGCCCCGCCCGTCTTCGTCGTACCGGTGAGGCTGTGCGGCTGCCCGGCGCCGTTGCCGTTGTACGTGTACGTCGTGGTGGTGTCCGTGCCGCCGGTGGTGCTGTGCTGCACCTGGTTGGCGCGCTGACCCAACGGGTCGAACGACCAACTGGTCCAGTACGCGCTCGCCGAGCCGAGGCTGTCACCGACCGTGGCATGATTGGCCGGGGTCGGCACGGCGGCGCAGTTGTCGGTCGCGGTCCACGCGTGGGTGAGCCGGTCGACCTGGTCATACGTGAAGCACGTACGACTCGTCGTCGACTCTGGTCGGCGTGGTCAGGATCTGGTTGGTGGTCAGCTGTTCGGTGAGCCGGCCGGTATGCGCGTCGTACAGATTGGTGATGGTCGCCTCGTTGGGCGAGGCACCGATGGTCTCCTGACTGACCCGCCCCCAGGCGTCGTACGCGGTCTGCTGTGCGTACATGCCCGTGCCGTTGGGAAGGTCGTCACTCGTGTACGAGTGCAGCACGGTCTCGGACGGCAGGCCACCGGCGGCCGGGTAGATGTCCTTGAGCAGCAACCCGTTCGTGGCGGTGTAGACGTGGGAGAACGCGTACGAGATGCCCAGCGCAGTGCCTTCGGTGGCCGACGGGATGGTGACTGTCTCGCCGAGTGACTCACCGAAAACGTTGAAGGCCCTGTACTGTGTGGTGTATGCGGCGCCGCCCCAGTACGCGGTCTGCGTCGTCAGGTGCCCGACCGCATTGGTCACTCCCGCGACGGCGTTGCCGTTGTCGTAGACCCAGGACGTCATCTGGTTGGCGGAGCTCTGCCCACCGGTCGGGGCGGCGTACGTCGCGGTCTTGCGGTTGAGCGGGTCGTACGTCGTGGACGTGGTCCTCCCCCGGGAGTCCGTGCTCTGGACGAGGTTGCCGTTGCCGTCGTAGACCAGGGCCGAGGTACCCGCGTCCGGGTCTGCCTTGGCCGTCACCTCGCCGAGCAGGTTGTACGTCGAGGTCCACGTGCTGTTCTGGGCATCGGTGACGGTGTTCTGCTTGCCGTGACCGTCGTACCCGTACCGGGTGGCCGTTGTGGTGCCGCCGGACACCGACCAGGTCCCGGTGAAGGTGTTCGCCGGTGTGCTCACCGTCGGCGCGGTGGTGTACTCGTCCAGCTCCGTCATGCGGCCCAGCGGGTCGGTCAGGACCGCCCGGGTGACCCCGCCCGCGGGCGGGACGGTGGTGGTGCGGTCACCGTTGTACACCGTCGTCGTGGTGGATTTCGCCACACCGCTGTCTTCGCTCGTGTCGACGACCACGCGGCCGAGTCCGTCGTAGGTGTAGAAGTCCTGCATCGGGATGGCCCCGCTGGCCGCGACCAACGTGGTGCTCGGTAGGTTGTTGGCGTCGTACCAGTTGGTGTATTTCGCCCGGACCCAGCCGCGGCTGTCGTAGAACGTGTCCGTCACCAGCCGGCTGGTGGTGCTGACCGGGGTGGTCGCCTGGGTCTGCCGGACGCGCAACTGCCCGTCGTAGATGGTGATCGTGGACCGGTAGGCGGAGGCGTCGGTGAGCCGGTTGGTGGTCACCGAGGTCGTGCCCGTGTTGGACACCTGGTAGCTGTAGGTGTAGTTCGCCGCCACCGAGGTCGACCGGGAATTGAGCCAGACCGAGGTGACGCGACCCAGCGCGTCGTACTGGTGCGTCGTCACCACCGAGTTGGGATCGGTCGCGGTCAGCGTCGTGCCGCGCTGCGGGTCCACGGTCGTCGTCGTGGTCTGGTTGAGCGCGTTGGTGACCGCGGTCGCCGTGGTGAGGCCGACCGCGTTCATGGTGTACGCCGTTCCGGTCCGGTTGCCGTCGCCGTCATAGCTCGCCGTCACGCGGCCGATGCCGTCGTACGTGCTGCGCGCCGTGGTCTGGTAGGTGAACCCGCCACCGGACCAGTCCGACGCCTTGCGCACCATGGTGACATCGCCCTTGGACGGTGCCGAGGGCTGCGGGTAGGTGGTGGCGAAGGTGGGGTCGTCGTAGAAGGTACGGGCGTCGGTGACGACCTGTCCGGGCCGGTTGACCGTGGCCGGCGCGGTCAACCGGTTCGACCCGGCCGGTACGGACGCCGGGGTGCCCTCGGTGAACCCGCCGCACGCCACCGAGTCGGTCTCCACCTCCCCCGGCAGGCCCACCAGGTTCGCCGCCGGGTTCGCGGCCGCGTACGTGGTGGTCGTACACCGGTCGTAGGCGGTGTCAGCCGGCACGGTGTGGCTGTACGTGTTCAGGACCAGCCCGAGGTTGACGTCGGTGACGGTGGCGTCGTACGTGGTGTCCGTCTCCGAGTAGCGCCACGTGATCGCACCGCCGTCGGTCAGCGCCTGCCGGCTGTACGTCTCGGCCGGCGCCACCCAGTTCGCCGTCAACGCCGGCAGGCCGTTCCGGTTGCGTGTGGCGGTCGGCCCCGACACCCAGTACGACGTGATCGTCGAGTGATCGACCGGACCACCGTTGCCCAGGTACGTCGTGGTCTCCAACGCCCTACCCGACAGCTGGTCGAGGTCCTCGTGCACGCCACCGGCCGAGTCGGTCAGGTTGGCCACCGTGCTGTTGTTGTCCCGCGACATCCCTTGGTAGTAAACGGTTTCCGACTTGGCCTGCGGATCGTTGGCACCGTCGCCGGTCAGCGTGATGACATCCGAGTAGCCGCGGAACTGCCCGTACGTGCGGTACTTCGCCTGGACCACCTCGTTGTCGTCGTAGTGCCATGCCGCACCGTGGTCCCGGTACACGTAACTGGTCGCGGTCGCCGGCGCACCGCCGGTCGGATCCGTCGCGGTGACCTTGCTGACGACGTACTTGTTGAACCAGTCGGTGAACGGAGCCGTGTATCCCGGCGGCGTCCAGGACACCGGATAGCACGACGACGTGTTCGCCGACGGCGTGATCGTCACCGGCGCGGTGCACGGGTTCACCAAGGTGTAGGTCGGGCTGATGACCGAGCCGGTCTCGGTGGCGATCGACGCGATCCGGTACCGGTAGAACGGCGGCAGCCCGTCGGTGACGCTGTCCACCCGGTTCTGCAGCTGCACCTTGCCGAAGGTCACCGCTGGCAGCGTGACCGGTGTGGTGGACCCGCCACCCGTCGTGCCCGATCCGGTCCGGGTCACCGAGTCCAGCCACAGCGTCGGCGAGGTGCCGTCACCGGTCGCCGGGAAGCTCTGCGACAACGCGTACGAGTCGACCGTCAGGTACGACGACGAGGCCACCGAATACTGCTGCGCGCTGATCGAAGCCAGCCGTACCGTGGAGAAGAACGACGGCCCCTGGGCGCTGCAGGTGCTACCGGCCGCGCAGATCAGATCGAACGGTACGTCCGGCAACCCGTAGTCGACGTGGTCCAGGTGACTGTCCCGGACGTACGAGCTCATCTTCGCGCCCTTGTTCTGCGCGTAGTAGTTCGCGTCCTGGCGATAGTAGTACGCCATCGCATTGCCGTGGATGTCCTTGACATAGTCGAGGTTCCACCGGTAGGCCATCGTGCACACCGACGAGGTGAACCCGGCCGTGTTGTAGCACGGGTCACCCGGGTGCGCCGAATACACCGGCTCGGAGTCCACCGAGTTCGTCGTCGCCTTACCCGACACCCACCCCGGCAACTCGTTGCGCCCGAACTGGTACACCGTCCCCGACCGCTCGGTGACCGTCCAGTAGTCCGTGTTGTATGTCCCGGAACCGTTCCCCGAGTTCGTGACGTGGGTGACCACCTCACCGCTGTCACTCTGTGGCTTCCACATGGACCTGCCCGAGTCCCACACGAGCGAGGTCGAGGAGCCGTTCAACGACAGCGTCAGAACCGGGCCGTTGTAGCACTGGTCCGAGGTCGCCACCGGCGAGGCACTGCCCTCCGGGCTGTCCGAACATGCCACGAAGGACTGCTCGACGTATGACGAGGGCGTCGACCACCCGTCACCCGCCCACGACGACTGGGCCTGCGTCGACGCGGTCTTCCCGTCCACGTCCGACGAGTCGTACACCATCGCCGTTCGGGGCATCAACGGGGACGCCGCGGGCGGTATCAGGATCGGGTAGGTGTAGTTGAAGCCGCCGGTGCTCCCCCCGGCGGTCCAGGAGCCCAGCGGCGAGAGGCTGGTCGCCGCGTAGGATCCGGCGGACCCGCCCTCCTGGCCGGGATCGCTGGTTGCCGCCAGTACCATCGGCGTCGCCGTCGTCATCGGCGAGGCGGAGGCGGCCCGTGGCGCCACGACGCCGGGATTGATCTGCGCGGAAACCGTCTTCGCTGTGGTGTCGTTGGACCCGAAGTTGCCCCCGAATGCCTGGGCGAACGCGGAGTAGTCGAGGCCCACGCGGACCGGGCCGGTGCCCGAGCCGATCGGCGTGACGGTGAACAGGACGCCCTTCACGCCGGCCGTGACGGCGGACGCCTGGTCCAGGACGGCGACGTCCAGACCGGGCGGCCCGCTGTAGCGACCCCGCGCCTCGACGACGGGCCGGGCCCAGACCGGTGTGCCGGTCGCCTTCACCGGTGCCGCCGACGCGGCGGACAGATGGAGCGAGGCGATCCCGGCGCTTGGCAGCGTCGTGGCTTTCGGCGCGTAGGCGGAGGCGGGCTGGTTGGCCGCCTTGGTGAAGTGTGACGGTATCCGCTTCACAGCGCTCACCGCCGGGCCCGGGTCCGGCGCCGGTGGCGGCGTCGAGGGCCGCGCCAGTGCCGGTACACCGCCGAGCAGAGCGCCGGCCAACAGACCGGCGACGAGCCCGGCAACGGCAACTGTTCCCTGTCGCGGATACATCGCACCCTCGCTCCGTCGCACAGACACACCCCGATACGGCGGCAGCCCGGTAGGCGCTCCCCGTGGCCGAAACTCTGTCACGAACCCTGGCCGCTGTGTGGGGCACGAGGTCATTTCGGATGATCCCGGCGGGCCGGAGAAACGGGTCAGCGGGCATCGATACGGACACCATCGGGGTGGTCCCGGCGCGGTCGCCGAGAATCTGGCCGAGGTGGGCGAACACGGTGGTACGCGTTCCCCGTCGGGTGCACCCCTCGCACGGTTCGAACGATCTTCGCGGCCCCGCTGCGAGATCTCGGACCGATAACGATTGGTGCGTGAAAACCAGCAGGATTCGCCCAAAGATCGATCGATGCGGTCGAGTCGACCGGGCACCTGCCCCCCACGATTCCGGGTCGGCTGTTTTCCTGTGACCGACCTAACCGGTACCGGTTACTCACCTGAAAGCGGGGGAAGATGCGTACATTCGTACGCCGTCTACGTGATGCCTGTGTGGCGGTCACCGCTGTGACGACCGTGGTCGTCACGAGCGCTACCGGCGCCTGGTCCGCGGCACCGGCACATACACCAACCGCCCCGACGACACCCACCACGAACACCCCAGTGCTGACCGCGACGCAGGCCCAGGCCCAGGCGAGGGCGACCGGAAAGGCGGTACCGGTCGACGGGGCCACCACCGCGACCGACACCCTGGTCGCCAACCCGAACGGTACGTTCACCCGCACCCGGTCGGCGGTAGCCGTGCGCAAGCGGGTCGGCTCGTCCTGGGCCGGGTTGGACGCGACATTGCGGCGCAACGCCGACGGCAGCATCTCCCCCACCGTCACGACCGCTGGTCTGACCCTGTCCGGCGGCGGAGGAGGCCCGCTCGCGACCATGACCAGCGGCGGTCGCTCGCTCGCGCTGTCGTTGCCGATGACCCTGCCCGCACCGACCCTGTCCGGTCCGACCGCCACGTACCCGTCGGTGCTGCCCGCCGTGGACCTTCAGGTGAACGCGGACGTGCAGGGCGGCTTCAGCGAGGTCCTCGTCATACACACGGCGGCCGCCGCCGCGAACCCGGCGCTGACCACGCTGACGCTTGCCGCCAAGGCGGACGGAGTGACCCTGTCGGCCGACGCGACGGGGAACATCACGGCGAACGACCGCTTCGGTCGGGCGGTGTTCACGGCAGTGGCGCCGACGATGTGGGACTCGGCGAAAGCGGCCCCGTCGGTGACCGCGACCGACGTCGACGGTACGGTGCTCGACGCGCACACCAGCCGACCGGTCGCCTCCGGCCCGGTCGGTCCCGGGGAGGCGGCACACGTGGCGGGTGTCGCCGCCACCGCCACGTCGACCGCCTTGGTGAAGTGTGACGGTATCCGCCTCACAGCGCTCACCGCCGGGCCCGGGTCCGGCGCCGGTGGCGGCGTCGAGGGCCGCGCCAGTGCCGGTACACCGCCGAGCAGAGCGCCGGCCAACAGACCGGCGACGAGCCCGGCAACGGCAACTGTTCCCTGTCGCGGATACATCGCACCCTCGCTCCGTCGCACGGCACAGCTGAACCTGACCAACGTGTACTCGTACTCCTGCTCGGCCCGTACCGTCGAGGTGTATGCGCCCGGTACCACGCTCTCGTCGGGCAACGCGACCTGGAACTCGTGGTCCGGGGTGAACCTGGGCGCCCGGGTCGACGCGGTGTCCGCCGCGCACGGATACAACTCCTCGTGCCCGGCGGCCGGCATCGGGTTCAACGTGACCTCGGCGATCTCAGCGGACGTGTCGTCGGGCAAGTCGACGCAGACGTTCCTGTTCCAGGCCTCGAACGAGTCCACCGACGTGTACGGGTGGAAGGAGTTCGCGTCCCCGAACCAGTCGGGTAAGCCGACCCTGTCCATCACGTACAACCACCCGCCGAACCAGCCCACCGGACTCACCACCTCACCGGCGACGTCCTGCAACGCCAACCCGCCCAGCACGGTCGGCGACGGCACGGTCTCGCTGTACGCACCGGTGTCCGACCGGGACGGCGGCAACCTCGGTGTGGGCTTCCAGCTCACCCAGACCGCCACGGGTACGGTGGTCGCCTCCTCCGACCCCAACACGCTGACCTACCCGTCGGGACAGACCGCCGTACTCGTCGTACCGGAATCCACCCTCAAAACCGTGGCGGGTACCACCATCACCCAGTTCAGCTGGAAGGTACAGGTCACCGACTTCATCGCCGGGCCGGTCTGGTCGACCACCTGTACGTTCAACTTCGACCCGACCCGCACCGGGCAGCCGAACGTCGCCAAGCCGGCCACGACGATCACCATGCACCAGCCGGCGACGTTCACGGTCACCAAGCCGGTCACCGGCACGGTACCGGTCAACTACATGTACCAGCTCAACGGTGAGGCCGAGGCGACCGTACCCGCCGACGCGGGCGGCAACGCCACCATCACGCTCACGCCCGACCGGTTCACCAACGTCCTGACCGTCACCAGCCTCTCGCCGGGCGGCAACATCGGCGACACCGCACAGCTGGTCTTCAACGCCACCCCGGGTGCCACGGTGCAGGCGGACCAGGACCTGACCGGGGACAACGTGCCGGACCTGCTGTCGGTCGGCGCCGTGTACGGACTGCCGTCCGGGCTGTGGCTGGCCCGGGGTCAACCCAACACCGGGCAGGTCATCGCGGCGGCCGCGAACATCGGCGCCAACGGAAACAACATCGGTGTCCCGGGACAGCCTCCCGACAACAGCCCGCGCGACTTCGACACCTCGCAGGTCATCTCCGGGCGCTTCACCGGTACCACGCTGCAGGACGTGCTGGTTTACTACCCGGGCGGTGCCAACGCCGGCGGTGGGGTGATCCTCAACGGCAACGGCGACGGTTCGGTGCTGCAGGCGCAGTACAACAACAACGCCGACCCGATCAGCTCCGGAGTCTTCACCGACGGTCTGGGCAACAACCCGCTCCAGATCGTCAACGCCGGCAACGGTTCCGGCCAGAACCTCGGGTACCCCGATCTGATCGGGCTCGCCGGCAGCTCCGCGACCGGGTACTACCTGAACTACTTCCCCAACGGAGACCAGGTCGGCGGGTACGGTGCGGTCGACTCACTCACCACCCTGACCCCCGACCAGGACATGAACTGGAACAACTGGACCATCGTCGCCTGCCAGGTGGCCGGCTCGACC
>VAXX01000260.1 GCA_005885115.1 Actinomycetota bacterium
ACGGCTGCGGGGCGGGCGGCGACGCCATCCGGTTCGTCATGGAGACCGAGCACCTGAGCTTTGTCGAGGCGGTCGAGCGGCTGGCCGGCAAGGTCGGGATCCAGCTGCGGTACGTCGAGGCCGGACCCGCGCCGGTCCGCCAGCAGGGCCAGCGGGCCCGGTTGATCGCGGCACACACGGCGGCCGCGGAGTTCTACGCCGGGCAGCTCGCCGCGCCCGGTGCCCGTACCGCCCGGGAGTTCCTCGCCGCCCGCGGCTTCGACCGGGCCGCGGCCCAGCGCTACGGGTGCGGGTACGCCCCCGAGGGCTGGGACAACCTGGCGAAACACCTGCGGCAGAAGGGTTTCACCGGTCCGGAGATGGTGACCGCGGGACTGGCCAAGGAGGCGCGCTCGGGCAGCCTGATCGACCGGTTCCGGCGCCGGCTGCTCTGGCCGATCCGGGACCTGGCCGGCGACGTGATCGGCTTCGGCGCCCGCAAGCTGTACGAGGACGACGACGGACCCAAGTACCTCAACACCCCGGAGACCCCGCTGTACAAGAAGTCCCATGTGCTGTACGGCATCGACCAGGCCAAGCGGGAGATCGCCCGGCGCGGCCAGGTGGTGATCGTCGAGGGGTACACCGACGTGATGGCCTGCCACCTCGCCGACGTGCCCACGGCCGTGGCGACCTGCGGGACCGCGTTCGGAGCCGATCACATCGGGGTGCTGCGCCGGCTGCTGATGGACACCGACACGTTCGGCGGCGAGATCATCTTCACCTTCGACGGCGATGCGGCCGGGCAGAAGGCCGCGCTGCGGGCCTTCGAGGACGACCAGCGGTTCGTGGCCCAGACCTTCATCGCCGTGGGCCCGGACAACATGGACCCCTGCGAGTTGAGAATGGCCAAAGGCGAGGCGGCGGTACGGGATCTGGTCGCGCGCCGGGAACCGCTGATCGCCTTCGCGCTGCGCTCGATCCTGTCCAGGCACAACCTCGATACCGCCGAGGGTCGGGTCAACGCGCTCCGGGCCGCCGCGCCACTCGTCGCGAAGATCAAGGACCGGGCGCTGCGTCCGGAGTACACCCGCAGGCTCGCCGGGGACCTCGGCATGGACATCGAGCCGGTACAGCGGGCGGTGAACCGCAACGGGGTACCCGAGCCGTCCGCGACCCGGGTTCAGTCCAATGTGGACAGTCCACAATGGATAGTCGAGCGGGAGGCGTTGAAACTGGCGCTTCAGGCGCCGGTACTCGCCGGGCCGATGTTCGACTCGATCGGCCCCGAGGCGTACCAACATCCCTTGCATGTGGCCGTGCGCACCGCGGTGGCCGAAGCCGGCGGCGCGGCCGGCGCCGTCGCGGGCGCCGGCTGGATCGAGAAGGTCCGCGACGCCTGCGTCGACCTCGCCGGCAAGGCCCTGGTCGGCGAACTGGCCGTGGAAGCCCTGCGGCTGGACAGCGAGCCGGATCCCCGCTACGTCGCGGTGACCCTGTCGAAGGTGCAGCTTCCCTTTGTGCAGCACCAGATCCGGGAGTTGAAGTCCAAGTTGCAACGGATCAACCCGGTGACCCACGTCGACGAGCATCTCCGCCTGTTCGGTGAGCTGGTCTCCCTGGAGCAGTACGCCCGGGCGCTCAAGGACGCGGCGGACGGGTGAGACTCCGTCGACCCCGGCCGCGGGAGGAGGACCGGCCGCCGCTCGCGCGTGACGAGCGCATCCTCGCGTTCGCCGAGTCCGACGCCGGGCTGCTCGTCGCGACGAACCTCGGGCTGTGGCTGCCGCCCGGCCGGCTGGGCTGGCACGAGATCCACAAGGCGGTCTGGGACGGCGGTACGCTCACCGTCACCGCCGCCCGGCAGGTCGAGGTGCGCCCGGGGTACGTGGTTGTCGAGGACCTGCCGCCGGTACCGTTCACGCTCGCCGCCCCCGGTGGGTTGCCCGGCACGGTACGGTCCCGGGTCACCGGGTCGGTCGGGTCGTCCACATACCATCCGCTGCCCGGCTCCGGCGGGGTACGGATCGCCGCCCGCCGGGTACCGGGTCGGGACGGCCTGCACTGGACCGTCCGGTACGACCCGGGCGTCGGGTACGACGATCCCGTGGTCGCCTCGGTCACCGCCGAGCTGGTCGAGGCGGCGCGGCAGCAAACCGGGTGATGGATGTCGTACCCCCGGGTTAGGGTCGGCCCGTGCCCGAACCGCTCATTCACGCCCGAGGTCTGGTGAAGCGCTTCGGCGAGTTCACCGCGGTCGACGGCATCGACGTGGACGTGGCGCCGGGGGAGGCGTTCGGCTTCCTCGGCCCCAACGGCGCGGGCAAGAGCTCGACCATGCGCATGATCGGCTGCGTGTCCCCGCCCACCAGCGGCACCCTGCGCATCCTCGGCATGGATCCGCGCCGGCAGGGTCCGGCCATCCGCGCCCGGCTGGGCGTCTGCCCGCAGCTGGACAACCTGGACCCCGAGCTGTCGGTCGCGCAGAACCTGGTCACCTACGCCCGCT
>VAXX01000261.1 GCA_005885115.1 Actinomycetota bacterium
ACCTACGCTCTCAACATGGCTGGTCATCGGGAAGGCGTCGTAGGCCCGTAGCGCGGCCAGTCGCCATCCGGCCGCGCGGAACGCCCCGACGTCGCGGGCGAACGACGCCGGATCGCAGGAGACGTAGGCCACCGCGCGCGGACCGGCGGCCGCGATGGTGCGCACGACCGCGGCGCCGGCCCCGGTCCGCGGCGGGTCCAGCACGACAAGATCCGGGGGGTACGGGGGACGGAAGCGCTCCACATTCGCCCGGACGACCCGTACCGCGGGCAGGTCGGCGAGGTTGGTCCGGGCGGCCTCGGCACCGGCCCGGTCGCCCTCCACCAGGGTCACCTCGACGCCGGCCCCGGCGAGCGCCGCCGCGAACAGTCCCGCGCCGCCGTACAGGTCCCAGGCCCGCTCCCCCGGCTCGGGCCGCAGCAGGTCCAGGACGGCGCCCGCGAGGGTATCGGCGGCCGCCGGGTGTACCTGCCAGAAGCCGTCCAGCTCGACCCGCCAGTCCCGGCCCAGCGCCCGCTCCCGTACCGTCGCCGGCCCGCTGACCGGGCCGGACCGGTCCCCGTACACGGCCACCTCGCCGGTGCCGGACGCGACCGTACCGACCTGGTTGTCCACCGGCCATCCGGTGCTCGTGACCGGAAGGTCCCGGATCGCCGGATGCGCGATCAGGCAGCGGTCCACCGGGACGACCTCGTGGGACCGGTGCGCGAGCAGCCCGGCCCGTCCGGCGGCGTCGACCGTGTACCTGACCCGGGTACGCCAGCCCAGCGGGCCACCGGGCAACTCCGCCACGCGTACCCCCAGATCCTCGACCTCGGCCACGGACAGGCCCGCCAGGCGGGTCAGCTGCTCGCGCACGACGGCGGCCTTCAGCTCCCGCTGCGCCGCCGGCGCCACGTGTTGAAAGTCACACCCGCCGCAGCGGCCCGCGTACCGGCACGGCGGCGCCACCCGGTCCGGCGAGGCCACCCGCACCGAGACGACGTCGGCCCGCAGGTACCCCCGGTGTTCCTCGGTCACCTCGGCGAGCACCTCCTCGCCGGGCAGCGCGTGCCGGACGAAGACCACCTGGCCCTCGGCGGTACGCGCGACGCAGTGCCCACCCGGCGCGACCGGCCCGACCGTCAGCGGGAGCCGCTCGCCGATCACTGCGGTACGGCCGCCTCGGGTTCGGGCTCGGGCTCGGGCGCCAGCCCGGGCGCCTCGCCCCGCGGGCCGCGCGCCGGCCACCGGGCCTGGTCCAGCCGGCTGAGGTTCTTGCGCTGGCTGGAGGCCAGCTGCCAGGGCACGCTGACCACCATCACACCGGGCTCGAACAGCAGCCGGCCTTTCAGGCGCAGCGCGCTCTGGTTGTGCAGCAGGTTCTCCCACCACTTGCCGACCACGTACTCCGGGATGAAGACGGTGACCACGTCACGGGGTGACTCGCGGCGCACCGACTTGACGTAGTCGATGATCGGCCGGGTGATCTCCCGGTACGGCGAATCGACGATGGTCAGCGGTACCGGGATGTGCCGGTCCTCCCACTCCTGCTGGATGTGCCGGGTATCCGCGTCGTCCACGTTCACGGTCACCGCGGTCAACGTGTCCGGCCGGGTGCCCTGGGCGTACGCCAGCGCCCGCAGGGTCGGCAGGTGGACCTTGCTGACCAGGACGATCGTGTGGTTGCGGGCCGGCAGCATCTGCCGTTCCTCGGTCGGGGTCAGCTCCCGGGCCACGTGCTCGTAGTGCCGGTGGATACCGACCATGACCAGGTAGATCACCGCCATCGCGGCGATCGAGATCCAGGCACCGGCGAGGAACTTGGTGACCACGACCAGGATCAGCACGGAGCCGGTCATCACCGCGCCGAACCCGTTGATCGCCCGGGACCGGATCATCCGGCGCCGGCTGGCCGGGTCCCGCTCGGTGCGCAGCAGCCGGTTCCAGTGCCGCAGCATGCCGCTCTGGGACAGGGTGAACGAGACGAACACCCCGACGATGTACAACTGGATCAACCGGGTGGTCTGGGCGTTGAACGCGACGATCAGGACGCACGCGAAGATCGCCAGGAACAGGATGCCGTTGCTGAACGCCAGCCGGTCGCCGCGGGTGTGCAGCTGGCGGGGCAGGTACCGGTCCTGGGCGAGAATCGAGCCGAGCACCGGGAACCCGTTGAACGCGGTGTTGGCGGCCAGCACCAGGATCAGCGCGGTGGTCGCGATGACCAGGTAGAACGCCGGGTGGAAGCTGCCGAAGACGGCCTGCGCGAGCTGCGGAAGGACCGGCTGCTGGGTATACCCCTTCGGCAGCGGGTGCCCGGGCTCGACCATCTTGAGCTGGGTCAGCCGGGTCAGCGTGACGATGCCGACCAGCATCGTGACCGCGATCAGGCCCAGCATCAGCAGCGTGGTCGCGGCGTTGCGGCTCTTCGGCGGCTTGAACGCGGGTACGCCGTTCGAGATCAGCACGTGCTCGGGCTTGACGGAAAGCCCCGCGCTGGGCGCCACCAGGTGGTTGCCGAGCACCAGGATCCGGACGAAGCCCCAGCCGATCAGCAGGTAGATGGCGAACATGAAGGCGTACGTGGGGATGGCGAACGCGGTACCCGCCTCCCGGATCCCGCGCAGGTTCATCGCGGTCAGGATCGCGATCACCACGACCGCCACCTCGACCTTGTGCTGCCCGGCGAAGCCCCAGGCCGAGCCGAGGTTCTCCACGCCGGACGAGACCGACACGGCGACGGTCAGCACGTAGTCGACCAGCAGCGCACTGGCTACCACCAGGCCGAACCTCGGCCCCAGGTTGACCGTGGCGACCTCGTAGTCGCCGCCGCCGGACGGGTACGCGTGGACGTTCTGCCGGTAGCTCGCCACCACGGTGAGCATCACGACGACCACGCAGAGCGCGATCCACGGCGAGTACGCGTAGAACGCCGCCCCGCCGACCGACAGCGTCATCAGGATCTCGTCCGGTGCGTACGCGACCGACGACAGCGCGTCGGAGGCGAAGACCGGCAGCGCGATGCGCTTGGGCAGGAGCGTGTGCTGCATCCGGTCGGACTTGAACGGTCGACCGATCAGCAGGCGCTTGAGCAGTGAGGTGGGACTGGCCACGACCGTCAAGCGTACGTGCGTCCCGCACCGCGCGCCGGGCCGCCCGGCGCAGCCGGGCTCGCGTGCTCATGGCAGGCTGGGGGGCGAGTACTTCAGGAGGCCGGACGTGCACATCGTGATCATGGGCTGCGGGCGGGTCGGCTCGACCCTGGCACATACGCTCGAGTCCCGCGGCCACACCGTGGCGATCATCGACCAGGACCAGGACGCGTTCCGCCGGCTCGGGCCCGACTTCACCGGGCTGACCGTGACCGGGGTCGGGTTCGACCGCGATGTCCTGGCCACCGCCGGCATCGACCGGGCCGACGCGTTCGCGGCCGTCTCCAGCGGGGACAACTCCAACATCATCTCGGCCCGGCTGGCCCGGGAGACGTTCGGCGTGGCCCGGGTGGTGGCCCGGATCTACGACCCGAAGCGCGCCGAGGTGTACGAGCGGCTGGGCATCCCGACCGTGGCGACCGTCCGGTGGACCGCCGACCGGATGGTCCGGCTCCTGATCCCCGACGGCAACCAGGAGGTCTGGCGGGACCCGACCAGCTCGGTGGCGATCGTGGAGATCCCGTACCACGCGGGTTGGGTGAGCCAGCCGGTGCGCGCCCTGGAGGAGGCCACCGGCGCCCGGGTCGCCTACCTGATGCGCTTCGGCCTGGGCACCCTGCCCACGCCGTCCACCCTGCTCCAGGACGGTGACCAGGTGTTCGTCCTCGTCACCGACGAGATGGCCGCCGGGGTCACCAAGGCCGCCGCCAGCCCGCCCGAGGGAGTCCACTGACCATGCGCATCGCTGTCGCCGGGGCCGGCAACGTCGGCCGTTCCGTGGCCAAGGAGCTCATCGAGAACGGCCACCAGGTGATGCTCATCGAGCGGGCCGCCGACCGGTTGCGCCCGGAGCGGGTGCCCGAGGCCGAGTGGGTACTGGCCGATGCCTGCGAGATGTCCAGCCTGCAGGAGGCCGAGCTGAGCCGGTGCGACGTCGTGGTCGCCTCCACCGGCGACGACAAGGTCAACCTGGTCCTCTCCCTGCTGGCCAAGACCGAGTTCGGGGTACCCCGGGTGGTGGCCCGGGTCAACCGGGCCGAGAACGAGTGGCTGTTCACCGACCAGTGGGGTGTCGACGTGGCGGTCAGCAAGCCGCGCCTGATGGCGGCGCTGGTCGAGGAGGCGGTGACGGTCGGCGACCTGGTACGCCTGATGACGTTCCGGCAGACCGAGACGAACCTGGTGGAGATCACCCTGCCGGGCACCGCCCCGTACGTCGGCCACGCGGTACGGGACGTCCCGCTGCCCCGCGACGCCGCCCTGGTCGCCATCCTGCGCGGGAAGCGGGTGCTGGTACCCAGCGCCGACGACCCGCTGGAGGCCGGCGACGAACTCGTCTTCGTCTGTACGGGCGCGGCTGAGGACGAGGTACGCGCGGTGGTCCTCGGCGCCGACAGCGTGCTGCGGACCCGGGCCGAGCGCACCCGCTAGGCCCGGTGTGCCGCCTCGGCGTCCGGGGCGGTCCGGCGGACCGCCCACACGGTGACCGCGATCAGCAGCAGGTACGGCGGGTAGCCCAGGGCCAGCCGCAGGATCCCCAGCGCGGTACCGGGATCGGTGTCCGACGTGTGCTGGAAGACGACCGCCTGGATGGCCACCTTGACCAGGTACGTCACCGCCCACAGGACGGTCAGCCAACTGAACGTCCGGACCAGGCGCGGATTGCCCCGCCACTCGGTGCTGCCCTTGGCCACCAGGACCGACCAGGCCCATCCGACGAGCGGGCGGCGGACCAGCACGGAGACCAGCAGGGCCAGCCCGTACCCGAAGCTGATCAGGATGCCGGGCAGGTAGAACGCCTTCGCGCTGCCGGTCTTCCAGGCCAGGAACGCGCCGATGCCGATGCCGACCAGCCCGTTGACCGCGTGCCGGACCGACTGCCGGCGGGCCAGCCGCCAGACCGCGATCGCCACGGCCGAGCCGACCGCGACGATCAGCGCGGGCGTGAGCGGGAGCAGCAGCTTGGCGATCACGAACACGAGTACCGGGATGCCCGACTCGATGACTCCGCGTACCCCGCCGAGCTGGCTGGCCAGCTGCTCGGTGAAGGTCGGTAGTTCTTCCTCGTCGGTCGCGTCCTG
>VAXX01000262.1 GCA_005885115.1 Actinomycetota bacterium
CCGGCTCGACCAGCACCGGCTTGCCGTCGGCGTGGGCGTAGGAGTTGTTCATCTCCGGGTGCAGCGCAAGGGCCTTGACCAGGGCGTACCCGATGAGGTGGGTGAAGCTGACCTTGCCGCCGCGGCCGCGCAGCAGGTGGTTGTTGATCACGATGCGGTTGTCCGAGAGCAGCTTGGCCGGCACGGCGCGCACGCTGGTCGCCGTCGGTACGGTCAGCGACTCGTCCATGTTGGCGACGATCCGGGCCGCGATGCCGCGCAGGACCGTGGTCTTCGCCCCGGTCGGCAGCGCGCGGGCGGCGACCTCCTTGGCCGGCGTCGCCGGCGGCGCATCCTTGGGCCTGGGCGGTGCGGCTACCGGGCCGCCGTTGGACGGGGTGGTGCCGGTCGGCGCGGCCGGGACGGTCACCGGGGCCGCTGCCGGCGGGGCCGTCGCTGGTGAGGCCGGTGGGGCGGGCGGGGCGGTGTCGGTCGCCGGCCGGTAGTCCGCGAAGAACTCGTGCCAGGCCGCGTCGACGCTGGTCGGGTCCGCGACGTAGCGCTGGTACATGTCTTCGACGATCCACTCGTTGGGGCCGAAATCCGCCAACGGGTTGTCCTGCGAGGTCTGCTGCGTTGACACTGCCGCTCTCGATCTCTTTCCCGAAAATGTGCGCCGTGAGTGTGGGTTCAGGCTACGCGCTCAAGCATGTGCCCGGACCGCCGGCGCCGGCCGGTGTTTCGTCTCACGAGATGTCGCGTTCGACTACAAGATTAACGCCGGCCGGATCCCGGGGGACCCGACCGGCGTTTGCCGAACGTCCGGTTCAGCTGATGTCGCGCTTACGCATGATCATGGTGCCGACCAGGCCGGTCACCACCCCGTACCCGAGGAGCACGAGGACGCCGACCCACCAGGGGGCCGCCTGTGGGTACGCCTTCGTGGCGGCCACCGCGACCCGGCCCGCCTCGGCCGGCAGGATCACCTGGGCGGTGAGGACCCAGTCATGCTTGATCCACAGGTACCGGATCAGCGTGAAGATGATCCCGGCGAGGAAGCTGCCCGCGACGTACAGCACGGTCGAGGTGATCGTCGCGCCGAGCTGGCTGCGGATCAGTACCCCGAGGCCGATCCCGAACACCCCCCACAGCGCGAACACCATCAGGTTGGCCAGGATCGCGTGCTGGACCGTCCAGTCGCCCAGATGGTTGCCGAAGCCCTCGGCCTTGAAGTAGATGATCCCGGCGATCACGTCGAGCACCGTGGTGATGAGCCAGAACAGCGCCGCCGCGATCATCGCGACCACGAACTTGGCGACGATCACCGCCGAGCGGTGCGGGGTGGTGAGGAACGTCGTCGTGGCGGTCTGGTGGTAGTACTCGTTGGTGACGAGCAGGATCGCCAGCAGCATCGCGAACAGGCCACCGAAGAACAGGCCCGAGGTGAAGACGTTGGCGGCCTGCGCGGCGACGTCGTGCATCAGGTTGTACTGGGCCTGGGCCGCCGCCTGCCCGCCCGGCCCGCCGCCATCGTCCCCGGTCGGGGGCGCGGCGGTGAGGTAGAAGTGCGCCTGGAGCATGTTCACCGCGAGCGCGGCGGCGGTGGTGAGCACCAGACCGAGTGCGAAGATCCACCAGGAGTTGGTGGTCCTGATCTTCCGGTACTCCGCCCGGATCAGGTGCAGCGCGCCGGACCCGCCCCCACCCGTACGGGCCGGCGCGACCGGAGGAGCCATGGTCGTCATCGGATGCCTGCCTTGTCGTGGGTGAGCGCCAGGAACACCGCTTCCAGATCGGGACCGTCGGCCGTGAGCTCGTGCAGCTCCACGCCGGCGGTGAACGCGGCCGAGCCGACCTGCGCCAACTCCAGGCCGGTGACGATCAGCCCGCCGTCGGGACCGGGGACGGCCGTGCCGCCCTTCCCGGCGACGGCCGCGACGAGCCCTTCCGGGTTGGGGGTACGGACCCGCACGATCCCCTGGTTCGCCATCGAGTCGACGATCTGGCTGACCGTACCCTGCCGGACGAGCTGACCGGCGGCGATGATCACCAGATCGTCGGCGAGCAGCTCCATCTCGGAGAGCAGGTGACTGGAGACCAGGATCGTCCGCCCCTGCGCGGCCAGGCCTTTGAGCAGGTCACGCATCCAGCGGATGCCCTCCGGGTCGAGCCCGTTGGCCGGCTCGTCGAGGATCAGTACCCGCGGATCGCCGAGCAGTGCCGCCGCGATCCCGAGGCGCTGGCGCATGCCCAGCGAGTACCCCTTGAATTTGCGCTTGGCGGCGGGGGTCAGCCCGACGATCTCCAGCACCTCGTCGGCGCGGCGGTCCGGCAGCCCGGCGGCGGCGCAGATGACCCGCAGGTGGTTGCGGCCGGTGCGGCCCTTGTGCGCGCTGCTGGCCTCCAGGACCGCGCCCACGTGGCGGATCGGGTCGGGCAGGTCGGCGTAGCGGTGCCCGCCGATCGTCGCCGTGCCGGCCGTGGGCGTCACGAGGTTGAGCAGCATGCGTAGCGTCGTTGTCTTGCCGGCCCCGTTGGGCCCGAGGAAGCCGGTGACCCGGCCGGGCTCTACGGTGAACGACAGATGGTCCACGGCCTTGACCCGCTTGTAATGCTTGGTCAGGTCGGAGACGACGATCTGTCCGTCGGACATGATTCCCCTCCCGGTGTCCTGGCCAGGATGCCAGACGGCAGCAAGGTCAGGTGCCCCACTTTCCCCTTAGGGATCATCCCGGTGCGCTCTCCGTCCACTGTGCACGGTCACGGCTGCGGACGACGTGCTTGAGCCCGGACCAGGTGTCGTCGACGGCGCATACCTTGACGTCGACCCGGCCGTGCGCCAGGGCGTGGTCGCGGACCACGTTCTCGTCCAGGTCCGTGGGGATCCCCGAGGCGCGCTTGGGCCAGGCGATCCACAGGGCACCGGCCGGGGTCGTCCGGGCGTGCAGCACCGG
>VAXX01000263.1 GCA_005885115.1 Actinomycetota bacterium
CCCTGCGCCGGGAACGGCCCCTGGCTGTCCGTGGCGCCGCCCGACGCGGTCAGGCTCCGGGTCAGCCGCCCGACCACGACCCCACCGACCAGCGCACCGGCCAGGAAGACACCGGGCCGGCGACGCGCGAACCGACGCACCTCGTCCAGTACCTGCCCGGGCTCCCGGTGCTCCAACCAGTCGGCCGTCTGCTGCGCCCGCCTGGCCGCCTGGTGCACCAGCTCGGCCGCCACGCCCTGCTGGTCGCTGTGCCCGGCCATCGAGCGCAGCTCCGACCCGAGCGCGCGCAGCCCCTCGGCCGCCCGCTTCTGCTGCATGCTCGTCTGGTGACGCAGTTCGTCCTGCGCCTCGCTGGCGAGATTGCGAGCCTGGGTACCCGTCTCCCGTACCACCTCCCTGGTCTGTTCCTTCGCGGTCTGCGCGACCCGCCCGCCGGCCTCGGCGGCACTCTGGCCGACGTTCGCGGCCTGCTCCCGTACGGCCTGGCTGGTCGACGACCCCGACCCGCTGGAGGGACCAGAGGCATAGCTCTGCGTCATCGTCCATCCCCTCATCACATGGCCGCTCACGCGGCCGCCACATGTCCTCACCGCGGATTACCCAGCACGTGGGCGGCTAAGCCGGAAAACACGCCATGAGTCGGGGTTCGGTTCCAGATCAGGTTGATCAGTTCAGGCGATGATCCGGTCCGGGCGGAACGGTGTTCACGACGAGGCCGGGCGGTCCTTGTCAGCTCTCGCCTGGTTCTGCTGCCTGGCCCATTCGGCGACCCGCCGCGCGCTCTCCTGTTCGGAAAGATCCTCGACCCGGGTCATGACCGACCACCGCACGCCGAACGGATCCCGGATGCTGGCGAACCGGTCGCCGGACACGAACGTGGACGGTGCTTCGCGAATGACCGCCCCAGCCGCCTCGGCCCGGGCGACCACGGCGTCGACGCCCGGACAGTAGAGGCCGATGGAGTAGCAGTCCTGGTCCCCTTCGGGCGCCGCGACGAGCCCGTAGTCGGGCATCGGCTCCCCGAGCTGCAGCATCCCATGGCCGAAGTCGAGGACGGCGTGGGCCACGACGCCCCCCATCTCGGTCACGTCGACCACGCGCGCCCCGAAGATCTTGTGATAGAAGTCGATGGCGCCGCGCGCGTCCGGGATGGCCAGGAAGGGAGTCAGGCTGGTGGCGCCGTGCGGCGTGCCGTTCGTGGTGTGCTCGCCGTCGGCGGCTCGGCTCGTCTCAGTCATAGGCATGATCGTAGGTATGCCCAGCGTGGACCGGCTTGAAGATTCGCGACAGGAACCAGACCCGGGTGCCCCGAACCCGCGGGGTGTCCTCTACCCGGCGCGGCTGCCCACGTTCGATCGACTGCCGGCGCCGGATGCGGTGGCGCAGCTGGTGCGCTGGTTCTGGATTCCAGAGTGGCGGATCCAGCCGGGTCGGTCGTCCCGACAGCACCTGATCGCCTTCCCCGCCTGCAACCTGGTCGTCGAGCCGGGTAGCGTCGGCCTCGCCGGACCAACGACCGGCTGTTCATACCGTGATCTCACCGGTACCGGCTGGGCCGTCGGGGCCCTGCTGCGGCCGGCGGCGGTGCCCCACTTCGCCGCGGACCCGGCGGCGCTGCGTGACGCGTACCAGCCGATGGACCTACCCGTGCTGCACGAGCAGGTGTGCCGCGCCATGACCGGGCCGGGCGACCGGCAGACCCGGCACCGCCACGCGGTCGATGCGTTCGCGGCGTGGCTGGCCGGTGCGGTACCACCGCCGAACCGCGAGGCGCTGCTGGCCAATGCGATGGCCGAGGCCATCGACTCCGATCCGACGATCCGGACGGTCGAGGACGCCGGCGTACGGCTGCGCCTGTCCGCCCGGTCGTTGCAGCGGCTCGCGGGCCGGTATGTCGGGTTGCCGCCGTCGACGATGATCCGCCGGCGCCGGCTCCAGGAAGCGGCCGAACGCCTGCGAACAGACCCGGACACGAGCCTGGCCGCCGTCGCCGCCGACCTGGGCTACAGCGACCATGCCCACCTTGCCAACGAGTTCCGGTCGGTACTCGGCCTCACCCTGGGCACCTACCGCCGGCGGGTCTCGGAGACCACCTGACCCGGATACCTCGACGCTTACCGGCCGGCTCGATCGCAGGGGCAGACTGGCAGGCATGGCTGATCTGAGCGACCCGAAGACCGTGCTGCACCACTATCTCCAGATGACTCGCGACGACCTGATCTGGAAGCTCGACGGGCTGGGCGAACGCGATGCCAGACTGCCCCGCAGCTCGACCGGCAACAACCTGCTGGGAGTCCTCAAGCACTGTCTCAATGTCGAAGCTGGCTACTTCGGGCCCACCTTCGGGCGCGAATTCCCGACGCCGGAGGAGCTGGTCCCGATGGAGGTGTACGAGGAGGACCCCCAAGCAGACTTCTATGCCAGGCAGGACGAGACGAAAGACGGGCTGATCGACCTCTACCGTCGTGTCGCGGCCTTCGCGGACCAGACGATCGAGCAGCTACCGCTCGACGCTCCGGGGCAGGTGGCATGGTGGCAGCCAGGCCGGCAGGACGTGACCCTGCAACGGATCATCGTCCACGTGATCTACGACCTGGCCCGTCACGCCGGTCACGCCGACATCATGCGCGAGCAGCACGACGGGGCGATCGGCTGGCGCCGGGAGAACACCAGCCTTCCCAACGACTACGACTGGCCGGCGTACGTCGCCAAGCTGACAAAGCTCGCCGATCGGTTCGGGTAGCCGGCCGGCGTCAACTCTGACAACGAGGACATCGTTGCGGCGTCTGTGATCTGCCGCGGTGCGCCGCACACGTCAGGCTGTCGGGGACGGCGGCTGGTCCCGGTCGAGCAGGGCGAGGAACTTTCTGGCGAACAGATACGCATCGCCGGGCCAGCTGGCGGACAGGTAGTTGCCGTCCTCGACTACGAAGGCCGGCCGGCTGTCGGTCGTCGTTCCTCGGGTGATCGCGATGGGTCCTTCCAGGTACCGGGGCAGGCACGTGGTTCGCCGGTCGGCGATGAGGCTGCGTCCGGTCATCGGATCGAGGGTGCGGGCCAGTACCAGTACGCCGTGACAGATCGCGCCGACCGGTCGGTGTAGCGCCCAGAACTTGGCGATCTTGTCGCGTAGCACGCTGTTGTCCAGGTATTGCCGCATGCCCGGGGCGTGTCCTCCGGGGAGGATCAGCCCGTCGTACTGATCAGGCCGCAGATCCGCCCAGGCGATGGGTGATTGGAATGGTGCCGTGCCGGTCATCTCGCGGTAGAACTGCCTGGGTTCGGGTTCGGCGCCGAGTTGGCCGAAGATGACGCCGGTGAGCAGCTTGGGATCGCCGGTCAGGGACGCTCCGGCTCGCTCGCTGGCGAACACGACCTCGTGCCCGGCCGCGGTCAGCACGTGCCACGGCACAGCTACCTCGGTGACATCGAAGTCGCGGTCCGGCACTGGCATGAGAACCCGCATCGCAGCAGCCTACTGGATGTCGGAATGCTGACAGCAGCTCCGGCGGCGGCGCCGGTACCGTTTTCCGCTCTCACCATCGGGGCAGTGCCCGGACCTCATCCGCAACATTCCGTTACACGGTGCCGGGCTGCGCATCAATGGCTGGTTGATCTAGTTGGAAACTGTACCGGAATTGCGCGGTAGTCATTCCGACAAGATTGCGGAACAGTCCGGAAACATTCCGAGACACGCCCGGAAAACGTAGGACGACAAGCACTCAATGCCCGTCCGGAACGGCGATGGACAGCCCTTCGACCCCCGATTACGTTCGCAGCGGAATTGCCACGTCCGACGATTCGCGAGCCGGCACCAGAGCCGGCTCGACAGGACAGAGGTTCCGGGGGGAGCAATACATGGCTGATACGGTCATGGTGATCGTGTCGCTGGCGCTGTTCGCATTCGCCGCGGTGACGCTGTGGTGGACGATGCACGCCTGGCGTACGCCCGAGACGCTGGCCGCGACCGGGTTCGCGGCGCCCGACGGTACCCACGCGGTGTCCTTCTCGCTGCTCGTACCGGCCCGCCACGAGGAGGCGGTACTCGACCACACGGTCACCCGGCTGCTCGAATCCACCCACTCCGACTACGAGATCATCATCATCGTCGGGCACGACGACCCCGGTACCGCCGAGGTCGCCCAGCGGCTCGCCCAGCGGGAGCCCGGCCGGATCCTCGTGGTCACCGACTCCAACCCGCGCAAGAACAAGCCGCGGGCGCTGAACGGGGCGCTGCCGTACTGCCGGGGCGACGTGGTCGGCGTCTTCGACGCCGAGGACCAGGTGCACCCCCTGCTGCTCGAACACGTCGACCATGCGTTCCGGGCCACCGGCGCCGACGTCGTACAGGGCGGCGTGCAGCTGATCAACTACCACTCCAGCTGGTACAGCCTGCACAACTGCCTGGAGTACTTCTTCTGGTTCCGCAGCCGGCTGCACCTGCACGCCGCGAAGGGGTTCATCCCGCTCGGGGGCAACACCGTGTTCGTGCGGACGGAGGTGCTGCGGGCCGCGAACGGGTGGGACGGCAGTTGCCTCGCCGAGGATTGCGACCTGGGGGTACGGCTGTCCAGCCGGGGCAAGAAGGTCGTCGTCGCGTACGACTCGTCGCTGGTGACCCGTGAGGAGACCCCGGACTCGCTGCCCGGACTCGTCAAGCAGCGCACCCGGTGGAACCAGGGGTTCCTGCACGTCTACCGCAAGGGCGAATGGCGCCGGCTGCCCACCTTCGGGCAGCGGCTACTGGCGAGATATACGCTCACCGGCCCGTTCGTGCAGGCCTTCTCGGGAATCGTCATTCCGGTGGGCATATGCATCGCGCTGTTCGCGCACGTATCGATACTCGTTGCGTTATTGACGTTCCTGC
>VAXX01000264.1 GCA_005885115.1 Actinomycetota bacterium
CCTTCACCTCGTTGTCCAGCCGGCCCTCGTGGGTGAGCAGCCCGTCCGGGGACCGGCTCACCCGGTCTCCGGTACGGAAGTACCGTCCGGCACCCGCGCCGACGCCGGCGGTCACGAACCGGTCCTCGGTCGCCGAGGGCAACCCGCGGTACCCCAGCGCCAGCGACGGCCCGCCGACGAGTAGCTCGCCCTCGTCGCTGATCTGCTCCACCACGTGCGGAAGCGCCCATCCGATCGGTACCCGTCGGGTCGCCGCCCAGGGCCGGTCGAAGCGGGGAGCCTGCGGCCCGTGCAGATCCACCGCATGGGTGATGAGTGTCGTCTCCGTGCACCCGTACGTGTTGAGCAGACGGATCCGCCCGGTGTCCAGCTCGCACCACTCGGCCAGCCGCACGGGGTTGACCGCCTCCCCGCCGATGATCAGCAGCCGGACACCCGCCGGCATCGCGACCCGGTACTCGACGAGATGGTGGACCAGCTCGTGCCAGAACGCCGTCGGCAGGTCCAGCACGGTGATCCCGGCCTGCTCGACCATCCGCAGGAAGCGCGGGAAGGAGCCCGAGTACGCCTCGTCGTCGAAGACCAGCGTCGCACCCGTGGTGAGGGTGGGCAGGATCTCCTCGAAGCAGGTGTCCCAGTTCAACGAGGCGAACTGCAGTACCCGGTCCGACGGGGTGAGGGCGAACAGCTCACGTAGTGACGCGACGGTGGCGGCGATGGCGCGGCGCGCAGTCACCACGGGCTTCGGCTCGCCGGTGGAGCCTGAGGTGAACAGGATGTACGCCGGGTCGTCCGGCCTGGCCGGCACGAGGGGTCCGGTGCGGGCGGAGACGAGATCCGGGCGTGGGCCGAGCGATGTGCGGCAACCGGCCGCGGAGCGCATCGCCTGCTGTCGTTGCGCCGGAAACGTCGGGTCGATCGGGCAGTACGTGGCGCCGGCCGCCAACACCCCCAGCAACCCGACGACGATCTCCGGCGAGTGCGTGGTGGACACTCCCACCACTGCGGGATCCGGGCCGAGAGTACGTGCTGTCTCCCGTACCAGTACACCGAGCTCGGCGTAGCTCAGTATCCGTCCATTATGGACAGTTGCCGGCTGATCCGGACTTTTCCCAACGACTTCGTGGAACGTGTCAATCACGTCCGTGAAGTCCGAGGCAACGGCGTTGTTCCCCAGAATGGTGTGTTCTCCCCGAATCCACGTGCCTTCACACGCTGAGTGTTCCGGAGACCTTATCGTCGGGGGCCGTCCGCCACAATTGGGAGTTTCGATATTCGGTCAAACATGAGAGCCCGTTTTTCGGGATGTAGGCCAAGATTTCCGCCCGCCATTCCGGCGCGTTCGGTCTGGGTTGTCAGATGGTGCCGAGGATCGCTCTCGATGAGCAATTCCCCGCGATCGTGCGCTCCCGAACCATACCGGCGAATGCCAAGGCGGCTGACGATTCAGGTCGCGCCTACGCACGCCGGCTAATGCGGTCGACAATCACCGATCCCGTGCGGTACGGGCGGGTCAGGCGTCGAGAACCTCGGTGACCGGGCGGCGCGGGGTCGGGAAGCCGGGTTGGCCGAAGCCGATCCGCAGCACCATCTGCGGGCAGCCGCGCCGGCTCAGGCCGCCGCGCAGGCGCTCGCGCGCGGCGGGTACCTCGATCGGTTGGGACAGCATCGACGAGGCCAGCCCGGGTACGGTCGCGGTCAGCAGGATCCGTTGCAGGGCCTGGCCGGCGACGAGCTGGTCGTGCACGGTGTCGCCCGCGGTGCTGAGCACCGCGACGAGCGGGTCAGACTCGAAGTCGCGGCCGGGGGCCCGGGTCGGGCCGCCGAAGTCACGCATCGCGAGCAGGTCCTGGGGTTCCGGGCTCGGGCCGCCGGCGGCCAGGGATACCCCGTCGTCCGCCTCGGCGGTGCGGCTCCACGCGGTCAGCTCGTCGCGGTACCGGGCGTCGCGGACGAGTACGGTGTCGGCGGCGCGGACCACCTCGGCGACCAGCGCGAGCGGGCCGCGCCCGATCAGCAGGTCGAGCCAGGCGCCCTCGGCGGCAGCGGCGGCGATCAGCGCGGCGCGTACCTCCGCGGGTACCGGCTGCGGGTCGAACGGTCGACGGTTGCTGTGCCGGCGGCTCACCGCGGCGTGCAGCGCGATCTCGTCGGGGGTGGCCGGCCGGGCCGGCCCGGGGACCAGCCGGGCCAGCAGGTCCGGCTCGGTGGCGTCGGGCCGCAGCCGCACCTGGGCCGGCCGGCCGGCGACGGCGAAGGCCAGGCGGGCGTTGAAGATGGCCGCGCCACCGGCGATCCGCAGCGCCCACCCGTGCGGGTCGGCGACAGGCAGCGTACGGCTGGGGTCGGCCAGTACGTCGAGCCCGCCGTCGCGTACTCGGAAGCGCCACGGCTGGGTGTTGTGCATCGACGGCGCGCGGATCGCCGCTTCCACCGCCCGGTGGAACACGGTCGCGTCCATTGTGGTGCTGGGAGCGTTCATGATGGGTACCTAGTCGATCCGTTCGATGATCTGCTCGGCGTCCAGCCGGGGCGGATGCGGCCCGGCCGGCTGGGTGGGGTCCGCCCGGCCCAGCCGCAGCACCAGGTACGGCTCGCCGAGGCCGGCCAGCAGCCGGCGCAGGGTCTGCCGGGTGTACGGCACCTCGACGGTGGCCGACATCGGCACCACCGAGATGCCCAGTTCGGTGGCGGCGAGCCAGCCGCTGGACAGCGCCTCTCCGGCGCGTAGCCAGTCGAGCCGGGTGTCCTCGGCGCCGTAGAGGATGGCGAAGGTGGCGCCCCGGTCGTGCTCGGCACCGATCGGCAGGGCGCCCGGGTGACCGAAGTCCCGGCTGGGCACCGTGGTCTGGGTCGGTACGGCGGGGATCACCTCGTCGGGGATACCGGCGGCCGTCCAGTACCGCAGCTCCGCCTGCCACGCCGGGTCCGTGGTCTCGGCCCGCTGTGCGTACGACGCGGCCGCGGCCAGGTCGAGGACGCCGTCGCGGGGCAGCGGCCGTACCCGCGCGCCTTCGGCTTCGACGGCCGCCGACAC
>VAXX01000265.1 GCA_005885115.1 Actinomycetota bacterium
AACGCCGCGTTACCTGTTGATTGCGATCCCACACCCGTGTGGTCGGCGACACAACCCCGACGCGCGGATATCCACCGCAATGCGATTTCCCGGTCGTGTCGCGCGGGGAAATCACCCCGCCCGGCGGAGCGCCGGACCGCAGCGCCGCCGATATGGTGGGGAGCGCCATGGCAAAGATCTTCAGTGTGTCGGTACGCGCCGGCATCGACCGGGTGTTCGACCCGATCGCCCGGCTCCTGCTGCGCGCGCACGTGTCCCCCGACGCGGTGACCGTCGCCGGTACCGTGGGCGTCCTCGTCGGTGCGATCGGCTGGGCGACCCGGGGCCAGTGGGTGATCGCCACGACCATCGTCACGCTCAGCGCCTTCACCGACCTGATCGACGGTTCGATGGCCCGGCAGCTCGGCCGGGCCGGCAGGTTCGGTGCCTTCCTCGACTCCACCATGGACCGGGTGGCCGACGGTGCGGTGTTCGGTTCGATCGCGTACTACTTCGCCGTCCAGCAACGCCACTCGGCCCTCGTCGCCGCGCTGATCTGCCTGGTCAGCGGGCAGCTGGTGTCCTACGTACGGGCCCGGGCCGAGGGCCTGGGACTGTCGGCGAAGGTGGGCATCGCCGAGCGCGCCGAGCGGCTGATCCTGATCGGAGTCGGGGGCCTGGCGACCGGCTTCGGCTGGCGCTACGGGCTGGACGTGGCCCTGTGGCTGCTCGCCGTCCTGTCGCTGGTCACCATCGGGCAGCGGATCGGGCACGTCTACCGGCAGGACCGGCAGGCCGTGCGGTGAACGCGGCGGAGGCCGCCTACGCGGCGGGCTGGCGGGTGGTCCGGGCGCTGCCCGGCCCGGTGGCGCGCGGGCTGTTCACGGCGGGCGCGGATATCGCGACCCGGCGCGGTGGCCGCGGGGTGGCCCGGCTGCGGGACAACCTGCGCCAGGTCTGCCCCGCACTGTCCGAGCCGGAGCTGGATGCCTTGGTACGTAAGGGGATGCGCTCGTACCTGCGGTACTACCTGGAGGCGTTCCGGCTGCCGTCGATGTCCACCGACCGGATCCTGCGCTCCTTCCGCCTCGGCGGGCACGAGATGCTCGGCGAGAACGTCGCGGTCGGGCAGGGTTCGGTCGTCGCGCTGCCGCACGGCGGCAACTGGGACCTGGCCGGTGCCTGGGTCGCCGCGATGGGCTGGCCGATCATCACGGTCGCCGAGCGGCTCCGGCCCGAAGGGCTCTACCAGCGGTTCCTCGACTTCCGGCAGGGGCTCGGGATGGAGATCATCCCGCTGACCGGGGGCGAGCGGTCACCGCAGGACGTGCTGCTGGAGAAGCTCGGCAAGGGGTACGTGGTCCCCCTGCTCGCCGATCGGGACCTGCCCGGACGCGGGGTCGAGGTGGAGTTCTTCGGCGCGCGGACGACCATGCCGGCCGGACCCGCCCTGCTCGCCCTGCGCAGCGGCGCGCCGCTGTACGCGGTAGATATGTGGTACGAGCCGGACGCTCCGGTCGGCCAGCTGTACGGGCCGTTGCCGGTCCCGACCGAGGGGCGCCTGGCCGACCGGGTCCGCGTGCTCACCCAGACCCTGGCCGATCACTTCGCGGCCGGGATCGCGCGGCATCCCGAGGACTGGCACATGCTCCAACGGATGTGGAGGTGATGGTGCGAGTCGGGATCGTGTGCCCCTATTCCTTCGACGTACCCGGCGGGGTGCAGAACCACGTACGGGACCTGGCCGAGACGCTGATCGGGCTCGGGCACGAGGTGAGCGTACTGGCGCCGGCCGACGAGGACGTACCGCAGCCGTCGTACCTGGTACCCGCCGGTCGGGCGGTGGCCGTCCGGTACAACGGGTCCGTGGCCCGGCTGTCCTTCGGGCCGATCTCGGCGGCCCGGGTACGCCGCTGGCTGACCGCCGGCCGGTTCGACGTGCTGCACGTCCACGAGCCCGGTACGCCGAGCGTGTCGATGCTCGCGGTGCTCTACGCGCGTACCCCCGTGGTGGCGACCTTCCACACCGCGATGACCCGGTCCCGGGCGATGGTCGCCGCGCAGGGGATGCTCCGGGTCATCCTGGAGAAGATCACCGCCCGGATCGCGGTATCCGATCTGGCCCGCCGGGTCCAGGTGGAGCACCTCGACGGCGGGGCCTGGGAGATCCCCAACGGGGTGGCGGTCGCGAAGTTCGCCACGGCGGTACCCCTGCCGGGCTGGCCGGGCAACGGCGGCACGATCGGCTTCCTCGGCCGGTTCACCGAGCCGCGCAAGGGCTTCCCGGTGCTGCTCGACGCGCTGGCCCGGCTGGCGCCGGACCGGCCCGGGCTACGGCTGCTGGTCGCCGGCCCGGGCGACCCGGAGGAGGCGCTGGCCGACCACCCGCCCGAGGTCCGGGACCGGGTCACCTTCCTGGGCAAGGTCTCCGAGGAGGACAAGGCCCGGATGCTGCGCGGCGTCGAGGTCTATGTCGCCCCGAACGTCGGCGGCGAGTCCTTCGGCATGATCCTGACCGAGGCGATGGCCGCCGGTACCCCTGTTGTCGCCAGCGATCTCGACGCCTTCCGCCGGGTCCTCGACGGCGGCCGGGCCGGCGTCCTGGTCCCGACCGGCGACCCCGTCGCCCTGGCCACGGCGCTGGCTGACCTGCTGGACGACCCGGCCCGGCGGGCGTCCCTGGCGGCCCGGGCGGCCCAGGTGGTGGCCGCCTTCGACTGGCCGGTCGTGGCGGCGCGGGTGGTCGAGGTCTACGCGACCGCCATCGAGGCGGCCCCGGTGGTCTCAGGCAGCGGCCCGTAGGCTTCCGGTTCATGTGGTGGATCGTCGGGGTGGTCGGTCTGGTGGTGCTGGTCGCCACGTACGTGACCTGGATCGCCGCCCGGGTCGACCGGCTGCACGCCCGGGCCGCCGCCGCGTACGCGGCGCTGGACGCCCACCTCGTCCGGCGGTCCGCCGCCGCCGTGGAACTGGCCGACAACCTCGGCCGCGCCGGGCTGCGCCAGGCCGCGCGGGCCGCGCTGGAGGCCGACCCTGATGACCGCGAGCTGGCCGAG
>VAXX01000117.1 GCA_005885115.1 Actinomycetota bacterium
CCTGCTGATGCTCCAACTCACCTCCTCCGGCGGTACCTACCCGGTGCAGACCACCCCCGGCTTCTTCCAGGCCATCCACCCCTGGCTGCCGATGTCGTACGTGGTCGACGGGCTGCGTCACCTGGTCGACGGCGGTTCGACCGGTACCGTGATCACCGGATCCGCGGTGCTCGCCGGCTTCGCGGCCGCCGCCTTCGCGCTGACCACGCTGGCCGCGCGGCGGGCCCGCCGGATGAGCCCGCCGGTCCTGCATCCGGAACTGGTGCTGTAGGGAGTTGACGATGGACGGGCGTACCCGGCGCCGGGAGGACACCCGGCAGAAGCTGTTCGAGGCGGCGGTGGAGCTGATCGCCGAGCGCGGGTACGCCGAGACGACCGTCGAGGACATCGCGGTACGCGCCGGGGTCGCCAAGGGCACCGTGTACTACAACTTCCCGTCCAAGCCCAAACTGTTCGAGGGGCTGCTGGGGCACGGCGTCGGCCTGCTCACCGACCAGTTCCGGGCGGCGGTCGACGGGTTGGCCCCACGGGAGGCGGTCGCCGCGCTGATCCGCACCCAACTGGAGTACATCCAGCGGTACCCGGCCTTCGCCCAACTGCTGCTCTCGGAGATGTGGCGGACCAACCGGGAGTGGCGGCAGACCCTGCACCTGCTGCGCGAGGAGGCGATCGGGGTGATCGCCGGGGTCCTGCGGGCCGGCGTGGACGCCGGTGACTTCCCGCCCGACCTGGACGTCCGGGTCGCCTCGTCGGCGCTGTTCGGGGTCGGCCTGGTCGTCGCGGTCGACTGGCTGGTGTTCACCCCGGAGCGCCCGATCGCGCAGGTCGCGGACTCGCTGCGGGGCATCGTCCGGCGCGTCGCGCTGGACTGAACCCGCGTTCACGTTCCGCCACCGGGCGGATCTAACGGTGTGTCACCGATACCAAGATGAGACCTGGCTGTGTCGGGACGGACTGTATGTGTGCCGGTCGCCGGGTGCGCCCTGATAGCCAGGAGTGCGCTAAGACTCGATGCCAGCACGGGGACGCCGTAGGGACTTACCGAGAATGCCGATTGAGCAACAGAGCGTACATCTTGTCGCGGCCACCGTCGGATTCCTCTCCCTGGGTCTGCTGTGGCTGACCGTCCTGTGGGGTACCACGCTGCGGGTGGGCTGGGGGCTGACCCGGGTCCGCCACCAGACCCTGTACGGGGTCCACCAGACCATGGCGCTGGTCGGCCTCACCCTCGGGCTGGTCCACGCGCTGGCCCAACTGGCGGTACCCGGCGGCCCCGTCCACCTGCTCGACGAGTGGGTACCGTTCACCAACGGCGAGGACCCGCTCGGCGTCGGGCTCGGCGTGATCTCGCTGGAGACGCTGCTCGCGCTGACCGTCTCCGTACTCCTGCAACGGATGCTCGGGTACCACCGGTGGCGGATGCTGCACATCAGCGCGTACCTCGCCTTCACCCTGCTCTGCGGGCACGTCCTGATCTCCGGCTCGGACGCGCGATCGGCCGGGGTACGCCTGCTGGTGACCGCCGGTTGGCTGTCCACCCTGGTACTCCGGGTGGCGACCACGTACCGGGCGGCCGCCCTGCCCAAGCTCGTGGCCGAGCGGCTGGCGGCCCGGCTGCGCGGCCGGCAGGTACTGGTCAACGTGGACCCGGGCCGGTGCGTCCGGTTCGGCTTCTGTGAGCACGAGGCGCCGGAGATCTTCCAACTCCGTGGGGACGGGCGGCTGACGTACCGGCCGGCGGTCCCGACCGGGCACGTCGAGCAGGTGATCCAGGCGGCCCGGGTGTGCCCGGCCCGGGCGATCGTGCTGAGCCGCCCGGCGACGACCGTGGTCATGTCCGGCGACCCGGCGGAGGTGTGATGCGCTACGACTGGCGGGACCGGATCCTGGTCGTGGGTACCGGCCCGGCCGGCATGGCCGCCGCCGACGAGCTGCGCCGGCTCGGCTTCACCGGGCAGCTGACCGTACTGGGTGACGAGGCCCCGTACGACCGGCCGGCCTGCTCCAAGGGCGTCCTGTCCGGGCACCAGAAGCTGAGCGACGTGCGGCTACCCGCCCCCGAGGCGCCGATGGACCTGCGGCTGGGCCGGCGCGCGGTCGACCTGGACCCGGTACGCCGGGTGGTCGTCACCGGCGACGGCGACGGGTACGGCTACGACGGCCTGGTCATCGCGTCCGGCGCCGCTCCCGTGGTCCCGGCCGGGTGGCCGGTGGGCGAGCCGGGGCTGCACACGCTGCACACCCTCGACGACGCCTGGGCGGTCCGCCAGGAGCTGTACCGGGCCGAGCGCGTCGCCATCGTCGGCGGTGGCCTGACCGGCTGCGAGGCGGCCAACGCCGTACGCGGCCTGGCCCGCGAGGCGGTCATCATCGACTCCAAGCCCTGCCTGCTGTACCGGGCCCTCGGCGAGACCGTCGGTACCCTGGTCGCCCGGGCGCACGAGGACGCCGGGATCGCCACCCGGCTGGGGCGGCGGGTGGCCGAGGTCGAGCGGCGGCGCAACCGCTGGCGGTTGACCCTCGACGACGGCGAGTGCCTGTCCGCCGACCTGGTCCTGGTGACCGCCGGCGAGCGCCCGGACACCTCCTGGCTGGCCAGCTCCGGGCTGGACGTCCGGGACGGGGTGCGCTGCGACGAGCACCTGCGGGCCCGGGGTACCGACGGGGTGGTCGCCGCGGGCGTGGTGGCCCGGTGGCCCAACCTGCGCTTCGGCCCGGACTCCGTCCGGTGTGGACAGTGGATCGCCGCGATGGAGCAGGGCCGGGCGGCCGCCGCCGCGCTGCTGGCCGGCGACCGGCCCACCCCCCCGGTCACCCTGCTGCCGCGCTTCTGGTCCCAGCAGGGCGACCTGCGCATCCAGGCGTGCGGCGAGCTTTCCCCGCGCGCTGACGTGGCGCTCACCCGGCTGCGGCCGGGCCGCGCGGACGCGGCGCGCTCCGGGGTGCTGGCCATGTTCTACCGCCACGGGCGGCCGGCCGAGTACGTGACCGGCGAGTACGCCTACACCCGCTAGACCCCAATCAGTCCCCGTTCCTCTCCCCCCGATACGAGGCGACGATGTCCCTGCTGACGTACCCCACGACACGACAACACCGGGCCCTGCGGGCGCGGCGCCGTCCGCGCCGACCGCTGGTCCTGCTCGCCGGCGGCCTGGTCGCGCTGGCCCTGTTCGGCGGCGCCGGCGCGGTGCTGGCCGCCACGGCACCGCAACCGGCGCCCGCCGCCGCACCGGCGCCCGCCCACAACCCCAACTGCACTCTGCTGGTACCCGCGCAGCCGCTCACCGCGGCGGGTCTGGCCACCCCGTACCGGCTGGTGGCCACCGACCGGCGCGCCGGTGCCTGTCACGAGGCGAACGCCGACCAGGCCGCGTTCGTCGAAGCGGCCATCCTCGACCCGGCCACCGGCAGGGTCAGCGTGTACCGGCCACTGGTGACCGACGTGGACCGGCGCCCGGCCGCGCCACCGGTCGCACCCGTACTGCCGACCGGCGCGGTGGTCGGCATCTGGTTCGGCTCCAACGGCGACACGCTGACCCTGCGCGGGCAGACCCCGACCGCACTGGCCGCCGGTACCTGCGTCAACGGGCTCGGCCGCTCGCTGTTCGGGCAGTTCGCGTACTGCGACGCGGTGGCCTTCTTCCGGGCCGCGAACGCCGCCATCACGGCCGGGAAGCTGGTCGTACCGGCGGCGCGGACCGGGCGGGACGGCCTGCCGTGCCCGACCGTACGGGACTTCGGCGTGGTCGACCAGGACCAGAGCGACAACGTGGTCAGCAGCTACCTGGTGCTGGGCAACGGCCGGACCGCGCAGAACACCGCGGCCAACCGGGCCGGCCTGGGTACCGGCTGGCACGTCATGAGCAACGGCAGCGACAACGGTCTGGTGGACCGGTTCGTCGGTCCGGCGCTGGGCTGCCCGGCGTGGACGGCACCGGACCTCGGCGACCCCGGTGCGTCGGTACCCTCGCTCGCGCTCAACGAGCTGCTGGCCGCCGCCCGGGCCACGGCGCCGGTCGCGCTGGTACCGCCGAACGACCCGATGACCCAGGTCAACGGGCGGAGCAGCCTGGCGAAGACCAACCTGTACCGGGCCGGCGTGGACCAGCAGGCGCTGGCGACCCGGGGAACCAGTGCGGCGGCATACTGCCGGAACCTGGTCGCCGTCGCCCCGCCCCGGCTGGTCCGGGACCGGAGCTTCTTCCAGCAGGCGCCCTCGCCCGACCCGGCCGCCGCGCCGAACCTGTTCGACTTCCTCACCCAGCGCCTGCACGCCTCGTACGAGCTGCTGGGCTGCGCGAAACTGTTGAACCGGCCCAACGACTGAACCGTCCCGGGCGCGGTCGTCAATCGACCGCGCCCGGACACTCCTTCGCCCGGATGGAAACCTTCATTGACTCACCTAAATCAATTGGTGAGTCTGGATCGAGTCCGGACGAGGAGGAGAACCGTGAATAGAAACAGAATCGCGGCGTTGGTGGCGGGGGTGCTCGCGGCCGGGCTGGTCCCCGGGATCGCGGTCATGGCCGCGGACGCGTCGGCGTCCAGCTTCCCCACCGCGACGGTGCATCCGGTCCCGTCGACCTGTCCGGACCTGGCCCCGATCCGGCTCGCCGCCGACCACTGGATCGCCGGGCACGGCAGCTTCGGCGACTCGACCTGGTTCAACTCGCTGTTCATCAAGGGCGACATCGAGGCGTACCGGATGACCGGCAGCGCCAAGTACCTGACCTACGCGACCGGCTGGGCGAACCACAACAAGTGGCTGCTGCCCCGCAACGCGCCCAACTACGACGGTCCCGAGGCCAGCCAGGAGTACACCGACCTGTACGAGCTGGACCCGGCCCACCCGGCCAAGGACATCGCCGACTCGGTGGCGTACCTCAAGCGGCAGACCGCCCGGGTACAGGGCGGGAAGGTCAACGACCTGAGCTACGTCGACGCGGTACGGCTGGGCGCGATGTCGGACTTCGCCCGGCTGGGCGTACCGATGAAGCAGCCGACCTGGATTGCCGCGATGGCGAAGATGTTCGCCTGGACCGAGGGGCACATCTACGACAAGAAGGCCTCGCTGTGGTGGCGCGACTCCCGCTGGGCCGGCACCACCACGCACTGGTCCCGGGGCAACGGCTGGATCGTCATCGCGCTGACCGACACCATCGCGGCGCTGCCCGCCGGTGACCCGAACCGGGCGCACTACATCAGCCTGCTGAACGCGATGTTCGCCAAGCTGAAGGCGACCCAGCAGGCCGGCGGGTACTGGACCGCCGACGTGGACCACCCGGCCTCGTTCCCGGCGCCGGAGTCCAGCGGCACGTCGTTCTTCACCTACGGTCTGG
>VAXX01000165.1 GCA_005885115.1 Actinomycetota bacterium
TCGGTGTGGGACCACCCGGTCACCGGGCCGGCCGCGCTGGCGCTGGTCCGCAGCGGGCTCCAGCACGACTGGTCGGCGCGGATGCTGCGGGAGTTCCTGACCACCCGGATCCTGCGGCGGGTGGTGGGCACCCTGCCGATCGACCCGGCGGAGGCGCCGCTGCGCGGGGCGCTGGCCGCCTCGCAGATGATCGGGCTGGTGATGATCCGGTACGTGCTGAAGCTGGAGCCCTTGGCCAGCGCCGATCCGGAGACCGTCGTCACCATGGTGGCCCCGAACATCCGGCGGTACCTGCTGGAGCCCCTAGCATTACCGACGTGACCGACTCCGTGGCTCGGCTGGAACGTACGGCGTTGTGCGACCTGTTCCTGACGGTCGGGCCGGAGCACCCGACGCTGTGCGGGGACTGGACGACCCGGGACCTGGCCGCACACCTGCTGGTACGCGAACGCCGGCCGGACGCGGCCCTGGGGATCGTGGCCAAACCCCTTGCCGGGCACGGGGAACGGGTACGGACGGAGACGGCCGAGCAGCCGTACGAGTCGTTGGTACGCCGGTTGCGTACCCCGCCCCGGTGGTCGCTGGCCGCGTTCGGGCCACTCGACCGGGCGACCAACACGCTGGAGTTCTTCATCCACCACGAGGACGTCCGGCGGGCCGGTCCGGACTGGCGGCCCCGGCCGCTGTCCCGGGCGTACGGGCAGGGGCTGTGGGCGGTCGTACCCGGGTCGGCGAAGCTGGCCCTGCGCCGGTGGTCGTACCGGGTGGCCCTGGTGGCGCCCGGCTACGGCAGCGCGGAAGTGGGCAACGGTTCGGACCTCGTGACGCTCACCGGGGACCCGGGTGAGCTGGCGCTGTTCCTGTCCGGCCGGCAACGGGTCGCCGAGGTCGAGCTGACCGGACCCGAGGAGCTGACGGCCCGGCTACGCAAGGCCCGCCTGGGCATCTGAGCCGCGATCGTCGGCCGGGTCGGTCGCGGGCAGACTCACGGCGACGCGCAGTCCCGGCGCGGCGTCGCCGAGGGTGACCGTACCGGCGTGCAGCCGGACCAGTTCGGCGACGATCGCCAGGCCCAGCCCGGCACCGCCGTCGTCGCGGGTACGGGCGTCATCGAGCCGGGTGAACCGGTCGAACACCCGGGTGCGGTCGGGCTCCGGGATGCCCGGTCCGTCGTCGGTGACGGTCAGCAGGACGCGGTCCCCGTTCCGGCGTACCCCGAGGGTCACGGTCGAGGTGGCGTGGCGTACCGCGTTGGCGACAAGGTTGTCGACGACCCGCCGGAGCGCGACCGGATCGCCGACTGTCCACTGTGGACCGCTGGGCGTGACGGTCACCGGCACCCGGGCACCGGTACCCGAGGCGGCCGCCTCGGACAGCAGGCAGCCCAAGCCGGTCGACCTCCACGCTGAGGTCCGCGAGCGGCGGCGGCTCGCCCAGGTGCGCCGCGACGTCGAGCTGGGTCCGCAGCGAGGCGATCGGGCTGCGCAGCTCGTGCGCGGCGTCGGCGACGAAGGACCGCTGCCGCATCCGGGCCGCCTCCAGCCGGTCGAGCATCCGGTTGAGGGTGACGGCCAGGCGGTGCAGCTCGTCGTCCCCGTCGGGTACGGGCAGCCGGCCGACCTGGGCCGCGCTGATCTCCTCCGCGCCCTGCCGGAGCGCCTCGACCGGACGCAGCGTCCAACCGACCACCCACCAGGCGAGCGTGGTCAGGGCGAGCAGCAGCAACGGGTACGCGACGAGCAGCCCGTGCGCCACCGCCTTGAGACTGCGCAGGGTGTCCTGGTCCGGCGCGGCCACCAGGACGGTGTCCCCGGTATCCGAGACGGCGGCCACCACCCGCAGGTCGCCCTCGACACCGACCCGGTCCCCGCCGACCACCACCACCCGACCGGCCCGGGCCCGGGCGATCTCGTCGCTGTGCAGCACCGGGCGCAGCCGGTCGGTGCCGATCGACGCCTTCAGTACCCGGCCCTGGTCGTCGATGACCTGGATGAACTGGGTACCGGCGGTCGGGATCGGGTCGGACAGGTGCCCGGCGTCCAGCAGCGCCACGGTGTCCGACGCGTTCTGCCGGGCGCCCCGGTCCAGCGAGTTCTCGAGCGTGAAGTGCAGTACCGCCATCAACAGCAGCCCGCCGAGCAACAGCCCGACGGCCAGGCCGGTGGCCCCGATCAGGATCAGCCGGGACCGCAGCGACAGCCGGCGAAACCAGCGCACTTCTCAGCCCGCGAGCCGGTAGCCGGCGCCGCGTACGGTCTGCAGCGACCGCTCGTTGTACGGCTGGTCGATCTTGCGGCGCAGGTAGCCGACGTAGACCTCGACCACGTTCGGATCGGTGTCCGCCCCGGCGTCCCATACGTGGTCGAGCAGTTCGGTCTTGGTGACCACCTCGTCGCGGTGCCGCATCAGGTACTCCAGCAGCGCGAACTCCCGCGTGGTCAACGCGATCTCCTGCCCGTCGCGGGTCACCCGCCGGGTGGCCGGGTCGAGGGTCAGGCCACCGGCGGCGAGCACGGCCGGGCGCTCCGGCGCGCCCCGGCGCAGCACCGCCCGCAACTTGGCCAGCAGCACCACGAACGAGAACGGCTTGGTCAGGTAGTCGTCGGCGCCGGCGTCCAGCCCGTCGGCCTGGTCGTACTCGCCGTCCTTGGCCGAGAGCATCAGCACCGGTACCCAGTTGGACTCCGCGCGCAGCGCCCGCACGATCCGGTACCCGGACAGGCCGGGCAGCATGATGTCGAGCACGACCGCGTCGTACCCCTCATGTCTGGCCGCCTCCAGCCCGGCGAGGCCGTCAGCGGCCAGATCGACGGCGTAGCCCTCGGCGGTCAGCCCGCGCTGCAACGCCCGCGCCAACCGCGGCTCGTCCTCGACCACCAGCACCCGCATGCCCCCTAGCCTGGCATGAGTTTCCTGAGAGCAGTTGAGGAGGTCTCAGGGCGGGCACAGGTGCGGTCGCGCAGGATGGAGGGGTACCTGAGGAGGTTCCCATGTCTGTGATGGCGTCCCGGCCCGTGCTGCGGTGGGCGGTACCCGCCGGTGTGCTCGTGGTCGTCCTCGGCGGCGGCGCGGTCACCACCGCGCTGCGCGCCTCGGCCGACGCCCGGCTGGCTCCGCGCAGCGCCGCCCAGCTCCTGGTGGATCTGCAGACCGCGCGGCTGGACGGGGTGTCCGGCACCGTGGTCGAGCGGGCCGACCTCGGCCTGCCCCCGCTGCCCGGCAGCGTCGGCGGCGACGGCAGCGCCAACCTCAACTCGCTGCGTGGTCTACAACGGTACGGACGCCTGGGAATGGGCCAGCTCCTCGAACACCGCCACGCACTACCGCGTGTCCAGGGACCAACGGAAGCCGCCGCCGTCCGGCAAGCTCCCGGCCGACCTGCCCAGGACGCCGCAGGAGGCGGCCAACCGGATCCTCGCCCTGGTCGATCCCACCACGTCGGTCGGCACCGACGGTGGCGCGGTGGTCGCCGGACACCGGGCGTACGAACTGGTCCTCACCCCGAAGGACACCGCCTCGCTGGTGTCCCAGGTACGGATCGCGATCGACGGTACGGCCCACGTACCGACCCGGGTGCAGGTGTTCGCGAAGGGGCACGACAAGGCCGCGTTCGAGATCGGCTTCACCCAGGTGAGCTTCACCCGGCCCGATGACGGGGTGTTCCGCTTCACCCCGCCGCCCGGCGCGAAGATCACCGAAGGCGACCCGGACAGGGCCGCCGGCACGCCGACCGGCCCCGCCCGGCCGGCCGCACCCCGGCCGGTGGTCATCGGGAAGGGCTGGACGTCGGTCCTGGTCGCCCGGATGCCGGCCGACTCCGCGCCGGCTCAGCGGGGGCCGAGCGACCCGGCCAAGCCCGGCAGGCCCGACGGCGGCCAGGCCGGCATCGGGGCGTTCCTGGACAAGCTTCCCCAGGTACACGGCTCGTTCGGCACCGGTCGGGTACTCCAGTCCCGGCTGTTCTCGGTCCTGCTGCTGGACGACGGGCGGGTACTGGTCGGGCCGGTCAGCCCGGACCGGCTGATCGCGGCCGCGGCCGACCCGGCGGCGGCCCTGAAGTGAGGGACCTGGCGGTCGGCTCGTACGGGCTGACGAAGCGGTTCCGGTCCGGCCAGGTCGCGGTCAACTCCGTCGACCTGGTCGTACCGCGCGGTGCGGTGTACGGCTTCCTCGGCCCGAACGGCTCCGGCAAGACCACCACGATCCGGCTGCTGCTCGGACTGGTCCGCCCGACCGCCGGTACCCACGAGCTGCTCGGCGAGCCGATGCCGGGACGGGCGGCCCGGGTACTGCCCCGGGTCGGGGCGCTGGTCGAGGGGCCGGCGTTCCACCCGTACCTGTCGGGGCTTGCCAACCTGCGCCGGTTGGACGCCGCCGACCGTACCGTCGACCCGGGCTCGGCCAGGCAACGGATCGACGCCGCGCTGGACCGGGTCGGGCTGCTCGCGGCCGGCCGGAAGCGGTACCGGCACTACTCGCTGGGGATGCGCCAGCGGCTGGCCATCGCGGCCGCCCTGCTGCGCCCCCGGGACCTGCTGATCCTGGACGAGCCGACCAACGGGCTGGACCCGCAGGGCACCCGGGAGGTACGCGCGCTGCTGACCGCGCTGGCCGCCACCGGTACCACCGTCATGCTCTCCACCCACCTGCTGTCCGAGGTCGAGCAGGTCTGCTCGCACGTGGGCGTGATGCACCTGGGCAAGCTCGTCGCGCAGGGGACGCTGGCCGAGCTACGGGCCCGTACCGCGCCCCGGGTCCAGGTGCTGTCCGGCGATCCGCCGGGCGCCGCCCGGGTACTGGCCGAACTGGACCTCGCCGAGGTGGAGACCCATGGCGAGGCGGTCACCGCGCTGCTCGGCGGGGCGGCCCCCGAGAAGGTGGTGGCCGCGCTGGTCCACGCGGACGTACCGGTGCGCGGGTTCCGGGTGCTGTCCGCCGACCTGGAGGAGATGTTCGTCCAGTTGACCGGGGAGGGCTTCGATGTCAGTGGCTGAGTCCGACGCGTTGGCCGCCCCGGCCGAGGTCGTTGCGCCGCAACGCTTGTCCACCCGGTTCTTCCGCTCGGAGCTGCTGCTCATCTTCGGCCGCCGGCGCAACTGGGTCGGCATGGCGGTGCTCGCGACGGTACCGATCCTGATCATCGTCGCCGTCAAGCTGTCCCCGCCGTCGGGCGACGGTGGCCCGGACTTCATCAACCAGATCACTCAGAACGGCATCTTCGCCGCGCTCACCGCGCTGACCCTGGAAATGCCGCTGTTCCTGCCGGTCGCGGTGGCCGCGATCTCGGCCGACTCGGTAGCCGGCGAGGCCAACCTCGGTACGCTGCGGTACCTGCTGGCGGTGCCGGTCGACCGGACCCGGCTGCTCGTGGTCAAGCTCGGCGCCATCACGGTGTTCGCGTTCGCCGCCACGATGGTGGTCGCCGGGGTCGGCGCACTGCTCGGGCTGGCCGTCTTCGGCGCCGGCCCGATGGTCAGCCTCTCCGGCAGCCAGCTCCCGTTCTGGGACGGCGTACTGCGGCTGGTCCTGGTCTGCCTGTACCTGACGGTCTGCCTGACCGCACTGGGCGCCATCGGGATGTTCGTGTCCACGCTGACCGAGCAGCCGATCGGGGCCGCCGTGGCGATCCTGGTACTCGCGGTGGGCAGCCAGATCATGGACGCCATCCCGCAACTGTCGGCGATCCACACGTACCTGCCGACGCACTACTGGTTGGCCTTCGGCGACCTGCTGCGGGATCCGATCGCGCTGGACCGGACCGTCCCGGGCCTGCTCTCGGCACTGGCGTACGTCGCGATCTTCGGTACCGCCGCCTGGGCCCGCTTCGGCGGCCGGGACGTGACGAGCTAGCGGATAACTGTCGGTGGGTCGGTCTACCGTGGAGCCCATGACGACACTCGAGAACCGGCCGAACACCGCACTCCTCGTCATCGACGTGCAGAACGGCGTCGTCTCGGGGGCCCACGAGCGCGACACGGTCGTCGCCAACATCGGCAGCCTGGTCGAGAAGGCGCGGCGGGAACGGGTACCGGTGGTCTGGGTCCAGCACAACGACGCGCAGCTCGCCCGGGGCAGCGAGGACTGGCGGATCGTCCCCGAGCTGACCCCCGACCAGGCGGAGCCGCTGGTCGAGAAGAGTTACGGGGACGCCTTCGAGGACACCACCCTGGAGACGGTGCTGTCCGGCCTGGGCGTCGGGCGGCTGGTGGTCGCCGGCGCGCAGACCGACGCGTGTGTCCGCTCGACGCTGCACGGCGCCTTCGCCCGGGGGTACGACGCGACCCTGGTCAGCGATGCCCACACGACCGAGGACCAGACGTCCTGGGGAGCGCCGCCGCCGGACCAGGTCATCACGCATACGAACCTGTACTGGACGTACCAGTCGGCGCCGGGCCGCACGGCGGGGACGATGGAGACCAAGGCGGTCGACTTCGGAGGCAGCTAGGTACGGGCGAGGGTGGCCTCCGGGGCGGGGCGGGCCGCGAGTCCGCCGAGCAGGGCGCCCACGCCGGCCGTACTGACGATCGTGCCGCTCCACAGTTCCGGCGGCCAGTGCACGCCGCTGGCGAGTTGGAGCGCGAGCAGGTGCGCCGACCAGGCCACGACGGCGAACAACGCCCCCGCCACCGGGAGCCGCAGTGGCGCGTCCACGCCGCGCCGCCGGTCCAGCCAGTACAGCAGCCCGTCGACGACACCGGCGGCGACGATCGTGGCCACCATGGCGACGGTCTGGGTGCCGGGAAACTCCTGGCTGATCATCACGAACAGGCCGACGCCGGCGGTCAGCGCGGTCGCCGTACCGGGTACCGCCGACCGTCGGCGCAGGACCAGCAGCAGCGGCAGTACGAGCAGCGCGGTGGTCACCAGGTACGCGGCGAGGCCCCGGGCGGCCAGCGTGAAGTCCTCGGTGCCGGCCGGACCGCGCCGGTAGGGCTGGAGCGCGATCGCCGGGGAGAAGGCCGACACGTACGTGACGAAGATCGATACGGACACGGTGGCCAGCATCAGCGCGAGGACGCCGCTGACCGCCCGGTCCCGGCCGCCGCCGTTGGCCCACCAGGACCGGGTCGGGCTGGTCAGCAGCAGCACCGAACCGATGAGCAGCAGGAGGTGCGACGGGCTCAGTAGGGCGGCGATGTTGGCCTCGATGCCCAGAAGGGTGTGCCACGCCGCGTCCGCGCCGCCGGCGAGCAGGAAGATGACGGCGCCGATCCCGCCAGCCTTGTACCCGGCCGGCCAACCGTCGCGCCACCACTCCGGGGCCACGTCCCGTCGCTTGTACGCCAGCCGGAAGGTCCACAGCCCGGTAGCGGCGAACCCGGCGTACAGCAGGCCGTGCCAGGGGGTGAGGAAGCCTTCCCGCTGGACCTGCGCGAGCAGGTTGTTGTGGGCCCAGGAGTCCGACAGCACCCCGAGCATCATCGCGGTGGCACACAGGGCGGTGACGAGGTCCTCGGTACGCGTCGCGGGCGGTACGGTGACGGCAGGCGCGCTCGCCGTGCGGGGCGCTTCATCGATGGAAGTCACGGCGTCAAGGTAGCGGACAAATCGTGGCACCGGAACCGGCGAGTCGAATCGGATTCACCTACTGGATGAACACGATGTTTCGAAGCTACCCTCAGGTAACTTCGACCCCCGGAGGCTGGCATGGACGTCCCGTACCGCTCGATCCCTGACATGCTGCGCCAGCGGGTGGCCGACAGCCCCGACCGGCCCGCGCTCGCCTTCCCCACGCCCGAGGAGGAGATCGCCTGGCTGACCTGGGCCGAGGTGGACCAGCGGGTGACCGCGCTCGCGGCGGGGCTGGCCGGGCTCGGCGTGGCCCCCGGCGACCGGGTCGCGATCCTGTGCGGCACCCGCGTCGAGTGGATCCTCGCCGACTTCGCGGTCATGTGCGCCGGCGGGATCACCACGGCGGTGTACCCGACGACCGAGCCCGACGAGGCGGTCTTCATCGTCCGCGACTCCGGCGCCCGGGTGGTCATCGCCGAGAACGCGGCCCAGGCCGCGAAGGTCGAGCAGGCGCACCCGAGCAACGTGGTCCTCATCGACGGCGACAGCGAGGGCGACACGCTCGCCGACGTCGAGGCGCGGGGTGAGGACGCGCTCGCCGCCGACCCGGGCCTGATCGACCGGATCATCGAGCGGATCGCCCCCGAGGACATCGCGACGATCATCTACACCTCCGGTACCACCGGTCGTCCCAAAGGGGTTGAGCTGACCCACCGCGGCTGGTGCTGGACCGGTGTCGCGCAAGGGGAACCGGGCCTGCTCTCCGCCACCGACCTGCACTACCTCTGGCTGCCGCTGTCGCACTCGTTCGGCAAGGCCCTGCTGTGCGGGCTGACCCACGTCGGCCTGCCGACCTACGTGGACGGCCGGGTCGACAAGCTGATCGACAAGCTCAGCCAGGTGCGGCCCACGCTGATGGCGGCGCCGCCGCGGATCTACGAGAAGATCTACAACGCGGTGGTCAGCACGGCCACCGCCGGCGGCGGCAACAAAGCGAAAATCTTCGATTGGGCGGTACGTGTCGGCAAGCGCGCGGTCGCCCTCGAACAGGACGGTAGGCCGGTACCCGCATCCCTTGCCCTGCAACGGAAGGTCGCCGACCGGCTGGTCTTCGGCAAGCTGCGGACCCGGCTCGGTGGCCGGATGCGGATCATGTGTTCGGGCGCCGCGCCGCTGTCCCAGGAGATCGCGCTGTTCTTCGCCGCCGCGGGCCTGGCGCTGATGGAGGGGTACGGGCTGTCCGAGACCAGCGCGTCCAACTTCGTCAACCGGCCCGGCCGGCTGCGCATCGGTACGGTCGGCCAGCGGCTGGGCGACCTCGAGTGCCGGATCGACGCGGACGGCGAGGTGCTGCTGCGCGGCGCGCCGGTGATGCGCGGCTACCACAACCTGCCCGACGAGACCGCCGCCGTGTTCACCGAGGACGGCTTCTTCCGCACCGGCGACATCGGCGAGCTGGACGCCGACGGGTACCTGCGGATCACCGACCGCAAGAAGGACCTCATCAAGACCTCGGGCGGCAAGTACGTGGCCCCGAGCCACATCGAGGGGCTGTTCAAGTCGATCTGCCCGTACACCTCGCAGGTGGTCGTGGTCGGCCAGGCGCGCAACTACTGCACGCTGCTCGTGACGCTGGACCCGGACACCATCGCCAAATGGGCGGCCGGTGGCCCACTGGAGGGCCGCCCGTACGCCGACATCGCCGCCTCGACACAGGCCCGAGAGCTCGTCGAGGGGTACGTCGCCGAGCTAACAGCCGGCTCAACCGCTGGGAGACGGTGAAGAAGTTCGCCATCCTGCCGCGCGATCTGTCCATTGAGGACGGTGAGCTGACCCCGTCGATGAAGATCAAGCGCCGGATCGTGGAGAAGTCCTTCGCGGCCGAGATCGAGGCGCTCTATACCGGCACCGTGCTCTAAGCCACACTCTGCTCTAAGCCACCAGGGCCGGGCCCTCCCAGGTACGCCGGGCCGGGCGCTCCAGGTCCCGACGGGCCGCCGCGATCCGGCGTACCGCCTCGTCCAGCTCGGCCGGCGGAAGGGTGTACGGCAGCCGGAGGAACCGCTCCATCGTGCCGTCGATCCCGAACCGGGGCCCGGGCGCGAGGCGTACCCCGTAGCTCTCGGCGGCCCGCGCCAGCGCGCCGGAGACCGGCGCGTCCAGCTCCACCCACAGGCTCAGCCCCCCGGCCGGTACCCGGAACCGCCACTCCGGCAGCTCCCGGGCCAGGGCCTGGACCAGCACCGTACGCCGCTGCCGAAGTTCGGTCCGACGGGCGTCGAGCACGGCATCGGCGTATCGCAGCAGGCGCGCCGCGACGAGCTGGTCGAGCACGGGCCCGGCCATGTCCATCCCGATGCGTACCGCCGCGAGCCGCTGCACCAGCGGACCCGCCGCGCGGATCCAGCCGATCCGCAGGCCACCCCAGTACGGCTTGCTCATCCCGCCGATCGACAGGACCCGGGCGTGCCGGTCGTACGCGGCCACCGGCGGCGGCATCTCCGGCTCGTCCAGCGACAGCTCGACGAAGGACTCGTCGACGATCAGGTCGGTACCGGCGGCGTGCGCGGCCGCGGCGAGCCGTTCGCGCAGCCGCGCGTCCATCAGGTGCCCGGTCGGGTTCTGGAACTCAGGTACCAGGTACGCCAGCCTCGGTCGGTTCTGCCGCACGGTGGCCAGCAGCAGGTCGGCGTCCCACCCGGAATCGGCCAGCCCGTGGGTGAGCAGCCGGCCGCGCCGGGCCACCACGGCCGCGAGCGCGTTCGGGTAGGTCGGCGTCTCCACGAGTACCGGCTGGCCGGCCGGGACGAGCAGGCGCAGCGCCAGGTCCAGGGCCTGCTGCACGCCGCTGGTGATCATGATCTGGTCGGGACTGGTCGTCACCCCGCGCGCCGCGTACGACTGGGCGACGGTGGCTCGCAGCTCGATCAGGCCCGTCGGGTGGTAGCCGGCGCCGGCGAGGTAGCCGGGCAGGTCGGCCAGGGCCTCGGCGGCCGCCGTGGCGAGCTGCGGCGGGGCGGGCAGCGCGGCGGTGCCGAGGTCGAGCAGGTCACCGGCCGACTCCGGGGTCCACAGGCCGCTGGTCCCGACCCGGGCGCCGCCCGGCATGGTGGTCCAGCTTCCCGCGCCGCGCCGGCTGGTCAGGTGGCCGCTCTCGCGCAGCGTCCGGTACGCGGCCGACACGGTGGTACGGCTGATCCCCAGGGCCAGCGCCAGGTCCCGTTCGGCGGGCAACCGTACCCCCAGGGAAAGCCGCCCGTCGGTGAGCAGACCGCGGACCGTCGCCGCGAGGGCCTGGTAGTCCGGCGTGCTCCGGCCACCCTGCCACCGGCCGAGCAGCCGGCCCAGCTGTGGCCCTTGCAGTACGGTCGGCACAGCCACTCCCCGGAAATTGGCTCTTGGTCACCAAAGGATTGGCCTTCAGAGTGGCATCCATGACCGAGATCGGCAAGCTGCCCCTGCGGTACCGCCTCCCCCGCCGGCTCGGCCAGCTCTACGCCGGCCTGATCCTGTACGGCATCTCGATGGCCTTCATGATCCGGTCCCGGCTGGGCAGCATGCCGTGGGACGTGTTCCACCAGGGCGTGGCGCGGCAGACCGGCCTGCCGTTCGGCTGGGTCGTGGTCGGGCTGAGCGGGTTCGTGCTGCTGCTGTGGATCCCGCTGCGCCAACGCCCCGGCCTCGGTACGGTCAGCAACGCGCTGACCATCGGACTGATCGCCGACCGGGCCCTCGCCGTACTGCCGGCGCCGCACCCGATGACGGTCCGGATCGCCTTCCTGCTCGTCGGGATCGGGCTCAACGGTCTGGCCACCGGCCTGTACATCGGCGGCGTACTCGGTGCCGGACCGCGCGACGGGCTGATGACCGGACTGGTCGCCCGGACCGGCGGGTCGATCCGGCTTGTGCGTACCGGTATCGAGGTCATCGTGGTGGTCAGCGGCTGGCTGCTCGGCGGGACGTTCGGCGCCGGTACGATCATCTACGCGCTCAGCATCGGTCCGCTGGTCCAACTGTTCCTACCGAGGCTCGTCGTGCGACGTGCACCGGCCGCCTACCCTGATCGGGTACCGGTCGGGCGTCCCTAACTACGGAGTGCCGATGAGCTCGGATCACCGCTTCCCTCGTCGTACCATCGCCGGGATCGTGGCCGCCCTCGTGGCGCTCGCCGGGCTCGCGGCCTGCGCCTCCGCGCCCCGGCCCGCCAGCGCGGCGTCGCCGCTGCCGGCCCGCCCGCTCAACGTCCTGGACCCCGCCCCGTCGG